>JBDTDX010000151.1:0-11980 GCA_039922815.1 Granulicella sp. | reverse complement strand
TCTGTCGCCTTTAGTCGAGGCTCGCGCAAAATGGATGCCCGATTCTCTTTGTTCGATAATCCTGCACATCTCCAGCTACACTCAAGCCATCGCTTCCGTTGAGTTCAATCCGTCGGCTAGTCCTGTGGCACTCGCCCGCACTCTTAATCTGCGGGGAGCGGTCACGCTCAACATGCTGGACATGGTTGGGGTAGGCCCGTTTATCACGTTGCCGCTGATCCTGGGCGCGATTGGCGGTCCACAGGCCATGCTCGGCTGGATTTTCGGTGCGCTGCTTGCGCTGTGTGATGGCCTGGTATGGGCGGAACTCGGGGCAGCTATGCCCCATGCAGGTGGATCGTATGAGTTTCTGCGACGCATCTACCCAGGGTCAACAGGGCGTTTTCTCGCCTTCCTCTTCATCTTCCAACTCACTTTCAGCGCGCCACTTTCAGTGGCTTCGGGTTGCATTGGATTAAGCCAGTATGCGACCTACCTGTTTCCCAGTCTGGCTGCCCATACTGTCACGCATTCGCTCCAACTCGCCACTTACAGTGCCGCGATTTCGGTTGGCCCAGCCACCCTCGTCGCGGTCTTGACGGTTGTCGTTGCGGTCGTCCTGCTCTATCGAAATCTTGCCGGTATTCAGCGTCTCTCGTTCTTCATGGGAAGCATTGTCCTCGTGACGATCGTGTGGATATTGCTCACGGGCGTGCTACATGCACATTGGCATCAGGCATTCACTTTTCCGGCTCACGCCTTTACCCTGACGCCAGCTTTTTTTACCGGTCTCGGTGCTGCGATGCTCATCGCCACCTACGATTATTGGGGCTATTACAACGTCACCTTCCTTGGAGGGGAGGTGAAAGATCCGGCGAGGACGATCCCTCGGGCGATCCTCATCTCGATCGCCTGCGTTGCGGTGATTTACCTGTTCATGAACGTCACAATTCTCGCGGTGCTCCCTTGGCAGCCACTTCTGGAGGCCCAGAACCTGGAAGCTCGACGTGCGATCATTTCTCTGTTCATGGAGACGGCCTACGGCCCGCATCTTGGTCCGTTGTTCGGCAAGATCGCAGCAATTCTGGTCATGTTGACCGCCTTCGCGAGTGTTTTCTCGTTGCTACTTGGCTACTCCCGAATTCCATATGCTGCGGCACGTGATGGCAATTTCTTTCGCCCTTTCGGGCGATTGCACCCGACCAAGAACTTTCCGTACGTTTCGCTGCTAACGCTTGGGGCTGCGGCTGCGGTCTTCTGTTTTTTTTCGCTCAAGGATGTGATTGCTGCGTTGGTGGTGCTCCGGATTGTTCTTCAGTTTTTGATGCAGCATATTGGTGTGCTCTACCTACGCAAAACTCAGCCCGACATGCCTCGACCATTTCGGCTCTGGCTTTATCCGTTGCCTCCGCTTTTGGCCCTGGCTGGATTTACCTTCATTTTGCTGTCCCGCCCGAATTTTGAGCGCGAATTGATGCTTGCAGGCATACTTATTGTCGCAGGGAGCGTCATCTTTTTCCTGCGCAGTCGATTTCGTCCGCAAAGTGCAGCCCATCCAACGGAGCTTCTGTAGCGTCTAAAGATTGGTGCCATTACCAAGGGGTCACGAGCACCTGGAAGGGAAGCACATGCTTATCCGCAAAGCCGATGACGTTCGCTCTTCAGAGATAACTCCGCAGGAGGCATTTCTGAACAGGCGGGCCTTTTTGGCCGGCGCAGCGGCTCTAGGTGCCGGAGCCGTAGTTGCGAATCGAATTTCGTCCATGATTCAGCCTGAAGACGTAGCGTTTGCCGATACGAAGCTGAAGACGGTAGAGAGCAACTATAAGTTGTCAGACACCCAGACGCCGTTGGCCAAGATGAGTTCTTACAACAATTTCTACGAATTTGGCACGGAGAAATCAGATCCTTCAAAGAATGCTCACACGCTGCGTACGCGACCGTGGACCGTACAGGTCACCGGTTTGGTCAAGAAGCCGCAAACAGTCAATATCGACGACCTGATGAACTACAGGCCACTCGAATCGCGGGTGTATCGCCACCGTTGCGTCGAAGCATGGTCCATGGTCATTCCATGGGATGGCTATTCTCTCTCCGAGTTCATTAATTTCTGCCAGCCACAGCCGAGCGCAAAGTTTGTCCAGTTTTTTTCGCTGGTCGATAAGAAGCAGATGCCTGACCTTCCTGGCGGCTATGACTGGCCCTATTCCGAAGGACTCCGGATGGATGAGGCTATGAATCCGCTTTGTCTGCTCACGTTCGGATGCTATGGCGAGGTGCTTCCCAATCAGAACGGTGCGCCGGTGCGGGTTATTTCCCCCTGGAAGTATGGGTTCAAAAATGGCAAGTCCATTGTGAGGTTTCACTTTACCGACAAGATGCCCAAAACGACCTGGAACGAGATCAATGCAGAAGAGTACGGTTTCTATTCCAACGTAAACCCCACCGTCAACCATCCGCGCTGGTCTCAGGCGCGTGAGCGACGTATCGATGCTGGTGCCTTTCCCCGCACGATCCCGACGCTCCCGTTCAATGGGTACGCCGACCAGGTGGCAAGCCTTTATAACGGCATGGACCTTCGTAAAAATTTCTAATGCGACAGATACACTGAACACTCATGCCGACGCGCCTCATTCCCTATATCAAGGTTCTGGTTCATCTTCTGTGCCTGATCCCGCTCGTTGTTTTGTTTCGCGAGTTTCAGCGGGACGAACTGGGTGCTGATCCGGTCAACACGATCACGCACTTCACGGGAAACTGCGCTCTCTACTTCCTGCTGATTTCGCTCGCGGTGACACCTCTGCGGCGAATTCACTCCATGCTTTCGAACCTGATTCGTTTTCGGCGAATGCTTGGGATTTATGCATTCTTCTATGCGACGCTTCATCTGGCAACGTATGTTTTTCTATTCTCCGGGTATGATGTTCCGACCGCTTTAGCCGGGTTGAAGGACGGACATCCGGGAGAGTTAGTTACGCAGTTCGAGCTTGTCTGGCCTACGATGTGGGATGACATTCTCAAGCGTCGCTTCATCCAGGTGGGGTTCGCGGCGTGGGTGATTCTTCTTGCGCTCGCGGTCACATCACCGCAGTTCATGTTACGGGCGATCGGTGGCAAAAACTGGCAGAGACTGCATCGGCTGGTGTATGTTGCTGCTATCTTCGCCGTCATCCATTTCTGGTGGCTGGTGAAGACGGGGGTAAGAACGCCGTGGAAGGACACGGCCGTTCTGATCCTGCTGTTGCTTGCTCGTGTTGGCTATACGGCTCTGAAGGCCCGCAGGAAGCCGGCGGCGCTGAAGCGAAACGCGACTTCGACACCGCAGTCGGTTTGAGAAAGAGAGCGGACCACAACTTCTTGCTTCGAACCCATGTCTAATCCATGCAGAGGCAGTTTATGCGCGCGTTTGCCCTTGCTGTTCTGACTTCGATGTTGGCTGTTCCGCTGTACGCACAGAAGAGTTCCACGCCGAAATCTCCGTCCCCAACAGGCGGGAAATCCGTTGCTGGAAAGCCTCGGCTGCCGGTTCCGCCGAAAGATGCTCCGCTTACGCCGCTTAGCCAGCGAGAGCTTGCGGTGCAGATGCTCAATCGCTTCAGCTTTGGGGCTCGACCAGGCGATCTGGAGCGCGTTCAGCAGATGGGGCCGGACAAGTGGTTTGAGCAGCAACTCACGCCACAAGCGATTTCGGATACCGCTCTCGACAAGCGGTTGAATGACTTTCCAACACTTGGGATGTCTGCCGAACAGATCCTGACTACCTTGCCGGATCGCGGGTTTATTGAACAGGTGGTGCAGGGGAAACGCCCTTATCCAACCGACCCGCTCCTCGCGGCGATGTATGAGGTGCAGGTCTACAAGGACAACCAACAGCAGGAGAACAAGAAGTTTAGCGCAGCGGGGACTCCGCCTGCGCAGCCTTCCGACGCCGAAAAGGCTCAACAGAAGATGCAGGGCCAGGCAATTGCATCGCGCGTGGCCGGAGAGCTTTTTTCTCTTCCGAAGAACCAGAGAATGGCGGCGCTCGCCAAGATGCCAGTGCCCGATCGGATCGCCTTTACGACCTATGTTGCAGGCGATCAGAGGAATCTGTTGCTCGCCGAGTTCACTCCTCATGAGCGTGAAATCTTTCAGGGAATGGCTTCGAACGTGAATGCGGCGGGACAGGTGGTGCAGGAGCTTTCGCAGGCAAAGTTCATCCGGGCAATTCTCAGCGAACGCCAGTTGCAGGAGGTGATGACGGATTTCTGGTTCAACCACTTCAACGTCTTTATCGGCAAGGATTCTGACCAGTGGTACACGACGCCCTATGAGCGAGATGTGATTCGCAGGAATTCGCTTGGCAAGTTTCGAGATCTACTGCTGGCGACTGCGACCAGTCCGGCGATGATGGTGTACCTGGACAATTATCTGTCGATCGGGCCGGACTCGATTGCGAACGGCGTCAATCCTGCCAATCCAAACGCGAAGAAGGGCAATAAGGGACTGAACGAGAACTATGGCCGCGAGATCATGGAGCTCCATACGGTCGGCGTCAACGGTGGATATTCTCAGCAGGATGTAACGCAGCTCTCGTCGATCCTGACCGGTTGGGGCGTCGATCGAGCGAATCAGGGTGGGCCTTTCCTGTTCGATCCGCGTCGGCACGAACCGGGCGCGAAGCAGTGGTACGGCGAGACCATTGCGGACACTGCTCCGCAGGATGGTATGAAGCAGGGCATCGCCGCACTCACGGCACTTGCGGCGCGGCCAGAGACGGCACACTTCATCAGCTTCCTGATTGCGCAGCGATTCGTTGCGGATGAGCCGCCGCTGGCGTTGGTTGACACGATGGCGAAGACTTTCCTGGCTTCTGATGGCGACATCAAGGCGGTGCTACGAACAATGGTGCGGTCGCCTGAGTTCAACTCCAAAAAATACTTCCGCAACAAGGTGAAGACTCCAATGGAGTTTCTCGCTTCTGCGTTCCGAGCCTCGGGAACCGATCCCGTCAATCCTGGCGCGCTCGTCAACACGATCAGGAGCATGGGAATGCCGCTCTACTATGCGTTGCCGCCAACCGGTTACTACATTACCGCCGACCAGTGGATGAATACGGGCGCGCTGGTGGACCGGCTGAACTTTGCATATCAACTAACCAACAATAAGTTCGCGAACCAGAAGTTCGATGCAGACCGACTGCTGACGCTTGGCCTGATGTCGGAGACGCTGCCGTCGGCTGGTGCTCAACCGGCTGCGCTGCTCGCAAACGGAGGGCCTGATCTTGCGCTCAAGGTGCTGGAAGACACACTTGTAGGCGGTGAGGTTTCTACGGAGACCAATCAGCTGATCCATAAGCAGCTTGTGCTGCAGCCGCAAAGTTCGAATCCTACGGATACTCTGAACCTTCTGACGGCGCTGGTGATTGGCTCGCCGGAGTTCCAGCTGCGCTGACGCGGCCTGCTACACTTTTCGCATGTTCGTTCATATGTTTATCTTTCGCTGGAAGCTGGCTGTCTCCGAGGAGCAGAAGGCTCGGGTCGTTCCTGCAATCCGTGCTTTGCAGGGGCAAATTCCCGGGCTGATCGAGACGCTGGTTGGAACCAATGTGTCCGCTAAATCGCCGGGTTATGCGCTTGGTGGGGCAATGAAGTTTGAGGACAAGGCTGCGTTCGATGGTTACGGACCGCATCCTGCGCATGTAGCGTTGCTCGAATGGTTGATGCCGCTGATTGACGCGGTTGAGGCTGATTTCCAGCCCTGACTTTTCGCGATGTTTGATTGTCGTGCGCTTGGCATAAACTTGTTCTGACGAGATGAGATCAGGCGTTTTGAAGAGAAGTTCGAAGCCGGTTGGCGCTTCCACTGCGAAGATGAGGATGTTGAAGCAGTTGGTCTGTAGTGACGCACCGGAGCAGGCTCTTCGTTATCATGGCTTTCAATGGATTGCCGGAGTGGATGAGGTTGGCCGCGGGGCGCTGTTTGGGCCGGTGGTGGCTGCTGCGGTAATTCTGCCAGAGTGTCTGGATACGTTGGCTGAGGCCGGACTGAAGGACTCCAAGCAGATGCTGCGCGAGGACCGTGAGCGCCTCGATCTTCAGATCCGCGGCATGGCGCTCGCGGTGAGCGTCGCGGAGGTCGATGCGGAGACGATCGACCGGATCAATATCTACCAGGCGAGTCGGATGGCGATGCTGCTGGCGGTTCGTGGGCTTGCTCTCATTCCGGATCATCTGCTGATCGATGCGATGAGGATCGATCATGATTGTCCGCAGACGAAGCTGATCTATGGCGACTCGCTGAGCCTTTCCATTGCGGCCGCTTCGGTGGTTGCGAAGGTCTATCGCGATGCGCTGATGCGGGAGCTTGATGTGGTTTATCCGCAGTATGGTTTGGCGTCACATAAGGGTTATGGAACGCCTTCGCATCGGAGGGCTCTTGAAGAACATGGGCCTTGCGAATTGCATCGGCGGAGCTTTGCGCCGGTTGGTTTGCAGTTGGATTTGGCATTGAGGGAGATTGCGATTGAGCCTTAAATTGATGGGCGTGTGCGCGCACCCGGATGATGAGTGTTTTGCGTTTGGCGGCGCGCTGGCGTTGGCTGCGGCGCGAGGGGTTGAGACGTCGGTGATTTGTTTGACCGATGGGCAGGCGGCGACGAATCGTGGCGACGCGGCTTCGGGTTTGGAGCTTGGGCGGATGCGGCGCGAGGAGTTCGCGGCTTCCTGCAAGGTGCTTGGCGTTACGCAGTATGAACTGATGGACTATCAGGACGCGCAGTTGGAGTTTGTGGAGTTCTCGCGCGCGTCTGGGCGACTGGTGGAGCGGATGAGGCAGTTCAAGCCGGATGTCGTCATCACCTTCGGCGGTGAAGGCGGGTTGAACACGCACAACGATCACATGATGGTGTCGGCTTTGACGACAGCGGCATTTCACTGGGCCGGACGGGAGAAACGCTATCCGGATCTGGGAGCGGTGTTTCAGCCGAAGCGGCTGTTCTATCTGAGCACTAACTTTTTTCTGCCGGAGCGGCAGGCTCCGTTGTCGATTCCGTGGTCGGTGCGGCTGGATATTACGAGCGTCCGGGAGCAGAAGACTGAGGCATTTCGGCAGCATGCTTCGCAGGCACCGCTGATGGAGAAGACGAGGGAGATCTTCGAGCAGTATGGCGGGGAAGAGTACTATTCGCTGATTGCGACCACTGAGTTGCAGTCGGTGCGGGTCTCCACCGACTTGTTTGAGGGGCTGTAGGGTACCCCCTCCCCCTCTTGTTTTGGTAAAGTGCTCATGCGAAACAGGTTAGCGGTCCATAGGTGCCAAAGTCGTCATTGCAAATGGGTTACGGCCAAAGTCGTCATTCGGAAAGACTTAGCGGTGCCTCCGCATTTCTGTAGGGACTAAAGCCACGTCTTTTTAAAGCAACGTCTAATCTGAGTTGCTTTGCGGATGTTTTGCGCCCTACATCTATTATAGAGAATTGGGTGGGGTCAATGCGCAACACGAATCGCCTGTGGTGGCGCTGGTTTTGATGTGTTTGGGGCTTGACAGGATTTTGGGACGGGAATGCAAAAAGCCACGGCATGTGCCGTGGCTTTTCGCTTGAAATGGGTGATGACTACTTGGTGGCGCGCGCTACTTCCTTCAAGCGGGCTGCCTTGCCGCGGAGAGCGCGGAGGTAGAAGAGCTTGGAGCGGCGAACCTCGTAGGAGCGAACCTTGGTGACGGTATCGACAACCTTGGAGTTGTAGGGGAAGATGCGCTCGACGCCCTGGCCGAAGCTCATCTTACGGACGGTGAAGGTGCCGTGCGGACCCTTGCGGGAGGCAATGACCATTCCTTCGAATGCCTGGAGGCGTTCTTTCTCGCCTTCGCGGATCTTAACCTGAACGCGGACAGTGTCGCCGGGAGCGAATTGGGGGAGGTCGGTCCGCTCGAACTTGGCGGCCAGTTTCTGCATGATGGGATGTATGGACATGACACTGCTTTCCTGTAAAGAACTCGAGTCCTTAGTTTACATGATTTCTTCGCATGGGGTGTCGTTTTCTATAGGGGTCGCGGTATGATTCTGCAGTTCACAATTTTCAGCGCATCACTCCTTGTAGGTCTGCGAGGCTGCTTTCCGGGTCACCTACTTTGAACGAGTGAGGACGTGCTTATGCCGAGATATACCTGTGCAACTGCGACCTGCCCGACTGGTGGGCTCCCCTTCGAGCTTACGTCTGCGGGGCAGACCTATTGTCCGCGATGCTTTATGGCAAATGCTCTAACGCCGTATGCAGGCGTTGCGCGAATTGTGGAACGCATGGTGAACGTGACGGAGGGAAACCTGATGACGCTTACGGCGTCAGGCTCCCTGGGCGACTGCAATACGTTGATCCAACAGTTCCACATCACACTGGTATCGGACGATGAGGCAAGCCGTCCGCACGACTGCGTGGTCAAGCTGGGTTCAGACCGGCGCAAGCGAATCGACCGCCAAGGGCCGGTACAGACGGGCCACACCATTACGCATGGAAAGTTTGCGGTACAACTTGGCACCGCGTTGAATGCGGGAATCCACCTGCCGGTCAATGAGACGTATTCGATCGATACGATTCGGGAGGCGTTCCGGCAGAGCCTGCTGCAACGGCGGTATGTGCGCCTCTTCAAAGAGACGGTGATCGACTAACGCGGATTTGCTGTTGGTGTGGAGGAAGGCAACCTGAGATTCCCTTTGGGAATGACAAGCAAAGGACAGGGAAGACGCTACACGAACTGCTACTTTGCTCTCGGAATGGGGCTACAGCTTTGAAAGTTGGAGATCCCACCCTTCGCGGTGAGACTGCGAAGGATGGGGCACCCCGTCATTCGCATGGGCAAGGACGGCAAATACAGGGGTCCTTCGCTTCGCTCAGGATGAAAGTGTTTTTGCGGTGCTCAGAAGGGATCGTTGTCTTCTAGGACGGAGCGGCGGTGCAGGCGGGATAGGAAGAAGCGGTCGGCGTCGGTGAGGGGGGCGGTGTCGAGGAGGTCGGGGCGGTTGCGCATGGTTTTTTCGAGAGCGCGCTCGCGACGCCAGCGGCGGATGTCTTCGTGGCTGCCACCGGTGAGGACGTCGGGGACGGGGTGGCCGCGGAAGTCGGCGGGGCGTGTGTAGTGGGGATAGTCGAGGATGCCGGCGGCGGCGTTGGTGGAGGCGGGCGGGTGGCCGGGGATGTGGGGAGTAGGGACGAGGTCTGCACCGAAGCTCTCGAAGCGTGCGGAGTCGGGGTTGCCGAGGACGCCGGGGAGGAGGCGGACGATGGAGTCGATGATGACGGCTGCGCCGAGCTCGCCGCCGGAGAGAATGTAGTCGCCGATGGAGAGCTCGCGGTCGCAGAGGAGCTCGTTGACGCGTTCGTCGACGCCCTCGTACCGGCCGCAGAGGAAGACGATGCGTTCGGTCGCGGCGAGCTGATGGGCGACGGACTGGGTGAATCTGCGGCCCTGCGCGGAGAGAAGCACGACACTCTCTTTGGCGGGGTCGCGTTTGGGCTTCGGGGTGAGCGCGAGGCTTTCGACGCACTCGACGAGGGGGGCGGGCTTGAGGACCATGCCCTCGCCGCCGCCGAAGGGACGGTCGTCGACGGTCTTGTGGCGGTCGTGGGTGAAGGCGCGTAGATCGTGCGTGGTGATGGTGGCGATGCCCTGGTTGAGAGCACGGGAGAGGACTCCGTGGTTGAGGAAGCCTTCGAAGAAGCCGGGGAAGATGGTGACGATATCGAATTGCATGGGCGCTTCTATAGTAAGCCGGATGACCGTGGGCAGGGAGCGGGTGATCTAGCCGTTAATGTCGAGGAGGCCTTCGGGGAGGTGCATTTCGATGCGTTTGCCGGGGATGTCCATTTTGAGGATCCAGGCTTTGGCGTAGGGAATCAGGATTTCGTCGCCGGTGGGCGAGAGGACGACGAGGAGTGCCGCTGCCTCTTCGAGGCGGGCGCCAGAGGTGTTGGTGGGGAAATGGACGTCTTCGACGACGCCCACGATGTGCTCGCCGTTGAGGAGGGTGCAGCCGAGGAGATCGGCGATATATTCTGCATCTTCATCGTCGAGTTCGACGCGGGCTTCGGCGGGGATGACGACGTCAAGGCCGTTGAGCCGTTCGGCGTCGTTGATGGAGTCGATGCCTTGGAATTTGAGGACGACGCGGCCGGCGTTCTTGCCGACGGGGAGCCAGTGGGCCTCGATGGTGGTGGGGAGGATGGTGCCGTCGGGCTTGCGCAGGGCAATGCTCTGACGGTCGGCGAAGCGCTCGGGGAAGTCGGTGAGTAGCTCGGCGAGGAGCTCTCCCTTACGACCCTGGGGGCGGAGGAGATGGGCGAGGACCGTCCATGCACCGGGCTCGTTGGTCTGCAGGTCCATAGAGGTAGAGTACCGCAGTGGGGGAACACTGGCGGGGAACGCAGATGGGGAATGCGGGCGCTAGGAGGCGATGCTGTTGTCGATGATGTCGAGGGAGTAGCGGTGGTGAACCTTCATGCTGGCTGCGCTGAGGATGGTGCGGAGCGAGCGAGCGGTGCGGCCCTGCTTGCCGATGATCTTGCCGACATCGCTCTGCGCTACCTGGAGGCGAAGTGTGGTGCCGTCTTCGCTGACGATCGCCTGGACGGATACATTGTCCGGACAATCGACGAGCGCGCGGGCTATGCCGGTAATCAAATCGGAAATTTCTGTGGCATTGCTACTCTGCTGTGCCCTAACTGCCTCGGTCATCTCGCACACCTCTGGGAAGTCCATGGCTTCACTCTGGTTTCCCATCGCCTCATCTATCAGTGAGATCTTCCGGGATAAAACCAACACGAGTGAAGCTATGGCTATGGAGACGGTCGAAGGTGAATTTTCGGGCCGACCCACTCGAAACGCATTGCAAACTACGTTCGTTTCTTGGAGTTTACGTGAGCAGATGATGAATTCAAGGTAGCAAATAGTTCTCAAAGCTGATCTTTGGGAACCGATTCCAGACGGCTATTTGGTTACTAAAGTTCTAAGCAGCTGTTTCGACGACAGGGACAACTGGCTTCTGGGTGAGGAGCTTCTCGACTCGCTCGGAGAGCTGTGCTCCCTTGCTGGTCCAATAGTCGATGCGGTCGCGCTTGAACTCGACGCTTGCCGGGTTGGTGCGGGGATTGTAGGTTCCAACAACTTCGATGGAGCGGCCGTTGCGGGCGCGGTCCTTTTCGATAACGACAACGCGATAGTGGGGCTGCTTGCGTGCGCCAACGCGCGACAAACGGATCATCAACACTAGGAAATGCCTTTCAAAACAATTTGTTTGGGTGCTGCTTCGGTACGTCGCAGGCAATTGCCAAGTTGAGGACCTGACGATGCTTGTACCTGACCCAACAACTAAGTATGGCTGAGATTGGTAGATTTCGCAATGAAATTGGAGCGTGGGTGGTGGGTCAGTTTGGAGAGAAGCGTACCTTCGGGGGCTAAGGAACCTCTGATGAAGTGATCCGGCATTCCCTCAGGGGCTAAATGTGGTGTGTCAACAGGTTGTTTACATCGAGTCCTGATCGGCTGATGGGTGGCAACTGTCCGAGGCTAGCATGGGGGCGGTGCCAGTTGTACTGGTGGTTCCATGGTTTCAGGGCTGCGGATCGTTCTGCGGAGTTCTCGTAGCGTCTTACGTAGGCCCATTCTCGGATGGCGGTTTGGATGAAGCGCTCGGCTTTTCCGTTGGTGCGGGGGGTGTAGATGCGGGTGCGCTTGTGAGTGATTTCGAGATCGCGGCAGGCATCGGCGAAGGCATGGGCGTAGAAGCAGGGTCCGTTGTCGGTGAGCACGCGCCGGGTGCGGATGCCGAGGCGCGCGAACCAGGCGGTGGCCTCGTGCAGGAAGCTGGCCGAAGAGGCGGCCTTCTCATCCGGATACAGCGCCGTGTAAGCGATGCGCGAGTGATCGTCGATGGCGACGTAGAGGAACTCCCAGCCTGCGCCGCGGGTCTCGTCCTGAGGGTTGCCGGTGATGCGACGTCCGGTCCTTGACGATGCGTGCGAGCTTC
>JBDTDX010000150.1:0-2714 GCA_039922815.1 Granulicella sp. | reverse complement strand
GCGCGCTGCGAAGCCCGGCACCAAGGTGTCAGGGGCGGTACTGGCGCGGACCGAGACGCGGACCGAGTGTTCTGCCTGCGGGGTAGAGACGACGGTTCCGTTCAAGCCGACGCAGGGACGGCCGGTGCTATGCCGGCAGTGCTTCCAGATCAAGCAGCCTGTCTCCGCACCATTGAGCGCGGCTGAAAAGGCGGCCTCGGAGTTGAACGCGGCCACGGCAGAGCTGATGGCGGGTGCCTCCAAGGGAGACCATGCCGCGGTTCTCGTTGAGATGGTCGCCCGGCTTCCCCACGCCTGATCGTTGGTTATGATGGAGCTCACGGAGGGTTGACGCTGACCCGAGGAGAGCCCCATGCATCCTGCTGCACGCAGTGACGACCACCACCTGGTGAGAGCCCGCACGACGCTGGGCGATTTTGAGCTGACCATCTGTACCGACGGAACTTACCTGCTCGATGGCGGAGCGATGTTTGGCGTGGTGCCGAAGACGCTCTGGCAGCGGAGAATGGTGGCGGACGACCAAAACCGTATCCTGTTGGGGCTCAATAGCGTGGTGGTGCGGACGGGTAAGCAGACCGTGGTGATCGAGACGGGAATTGGGAATAAGCAGCCGGCAAAGATGCGGGCGATCCATGAAAATCAGGAGCTGCTGCCGAGCTCGCTGGCGGCGGCGGGAGTGACGCCGGAAGAGGTGGATGTGGTGATCAACACTCATCTGCACTTCGACCACTGTGGATGGAATACCACGCTTGAAGCAGATGGCTCGGTGCGCCCGACGTTCTCGAATGCGCGCTATTTTGCACACCGTGGCGAGGTGGAGCATGGACATCTGCAACTGGAGCGCGATGCGGTGAGCTATCTTTCGCCGAATTATGACCCACTGGTGGTGTCGGGGCAGATGACGCTGTTGGAGGATGCAGCGGTGCGGGCCGGGGCGGAGATTTGCCCCGGGATTTCGGTCGAGCTGTTTCCGGGGCATACGGAGTACATGATGGGGGTGCACATCGAGTCGGCGGGGCAGCGAGCCTGCTATATCGGCGACCTGCTGCCGACGAGCGCGCACCTGGATACGCCGTGGGTGATGGGGTACGACCTGAATCCGCTGGAGTGCATTGCGCAGCGGAAGCGGTTTTATCAGCGGGCTATCCCGGAGGATTGGCTGGTGTTGTTTACCCACGATCACCATGTGCCGATGGCGCGGGTGGGGCTGAATGAGAAAGGGAAGCCGGTGGTGCGGGGAGAACGGTAGCCGGGGCTACTCTGGGCCAAGTATCTCCAGCCGTTCGACGGTTTTTGCTCGCAGAGAAAGCAGACTGTCGCTTTCGATCGCTCGCCATACAAGCATGTCATCGATACCTGAATATCGATGGATGAGCACATTGCGGAAGCCGATGAAGATGCCTGTTTCGGGAAGGACCGCAAACTCAGAGGGATAGTGATCGCGAAGTTGTACGAGTGCCTCCCCGATGATCTCGAATTTGCGCTCAACGGCCGCCTGGAGCAGGCGATCTGTTTCATAGATGAGCAGATTCTTATCGCGCGTGAAGACGACTATATCGTTGGCCGCAAGTTCTATATCTCAGAGATACAGACGGAGACTACGCGGCATAGAGAACCTGCTGCGTGGATTCGATCTCACGACGAAGATACGGATTCTTGACACCGCGCTCGATCACAAGATCCACCTTGCGTCCGAAGAGCTGCGTGAAGGCGTCTAGAAGATCGAAATAATTGCGGAAGTATTTTTGCGGCGGCATCTCTCCGAATTCGATAAGTAGATCGACATCGCTCGAGGCAGGATCGAAATCGTCACGGAGGGCAGAACCAAAGAGGGCGAGGCGATGTACATAGTGCTGGCGGCAAAGCGCCTCGATCTGTTGCTGCCGCTTTGTGATCAAGAGATTCACAACAATATCGTACCCTGAGACGGCTCCGAGACGCAGAAAAGCCCTGCCAGAGCAGGGCCTTTCTGTCACTTGGGATGGTGGAGTTATGCGGGGACTGCGGTCACTTCGGCTGGATCGACGAGGACGAAGCGGCCCTTCTGGCCACGATCCTGGAAGCGGACAACGCCGGAGATCTTGGCGAAGAGGGTATCGTCTTTGCCGCGACCGACGTTCAGGCCGGGCTTGAGCGGTGTGCCGCGCTGGCGAACGATGATGCCGCCGCCGAGGATTGCCTGGCCGCCGAACACCTTGACGCCGAGTCGCTGGGCGTTTGAATCGCGGCCGTTCTTGGAGGAGCCTAAGCCTTTTTTATGTGCCATTTCTATCCCTCATCTACACCGCTTGTGGCGGCTGAAAATTGTGAAGCTGAACCTGACGGTCGCGGCTAAGCCTTGAAGCTCTTGCCGTTGACAAGGATTTCGTTGATCTTGACTTCAACGAAGTTCTGCCGGTGACCCTGCATCTTTTTGTACTGCTTTTTGCGCTTGAGCTTGAAGACGAGGATCTTGTCGCCACGGCCAGTGCCGACGACGGAAGCGAGAACCTTGGCGCCGCCAAGCTCCTGCTCGAACTTGCCCTCTTCGCCGCTGACGGCGATGACATCGGAAAACTCGAAATTTCCGTCTTCATGGGCGGCGGTCTCGATCTTCAACTTGTCGCCTGGAGCTACACGATACTGCTTGCCGCCGGTCCGAATTACTGCATACATGGCAAAACCTCAAGCGTGTGTCCGGAGTTATTGACCGGAGCGCGATCCGCTTCCTTCAG
>JBDTDX010000149.1:0-6187 GCA_039922815.1 Granulicella sp. | reverse complement strand
ATCAACCACGATCAGTTGCCCAACCAGTACAACTCCATGGGATCCGATCTCTTCACGAAGGTTCCCAACCCGCTCTACGGACTCGTTCCGGCGAAGAATGCCATCCTCGGAAGCCCCACGATCGGTAAGGGATATCTTCTGAAGCCACACCCACAGTACCTGTCCATGACCGAGGACTCGCCGAACATCGCCGGTTCTTCCTACCAGGCACTTCAGGTAAGAGTTGAGGAGCGTTTCCGATCTGCTGGGGTCCTGCTCGTCTCTTATACGCACGCGCATCTGCAGGGAACCGCTGACGTGCTTACTGGTTATCTGGAGACAAGCCGGTTTGGTGTTGGTGGCGCCTCGGGCGTTCAGGACAATAACAATATCGCCGGAGAGCAGTCGCTATCCAGCTTCGACGTGCCGAATCGTCTGGTTGTCAGCTATACCCTTGGCCTGCCGGTCGGCCGCGGGAAGTGGCTTCTCAGCAACGCTAACGGGTTCGTCAATCGGATCGTTGGAGATTGGAAGCTCAACGGTATTTATACGGCCCAGTCCGGGTTCCCGCTGGCTTTCCAATATTCCAGTGCGAACACTCTCCAGACGAACTTCGCCGCTGGTGACGCCGGTCCCGGGCTTCCTGCCGGCGTCTCACGTCCAGACTTTGTTCCCAACGCTACGGGTTGCGCCAACAATAAGAGCATTTCTGGCTCTCCCAAAAACAAGCTCACCAAGTACTTCAACACTGCTTGCTTTGTGAAGTCTTCAGAGTTCGCATACGGCAACGAACCCAGGGTCGATCCTGACCTGCGTGCGGAGGGCATCAATAACTTCGATTTCTCACTCGGGAAGTCGGTCAGCATCGAAGGCCGCTTTAACTTTGAGTTCCGCGCAGAATCCTTCAACCTGTTGAACCGCACGCAGTTTGCTCCTCCCAACGCACAAGTCGACGTCGCGACCTATGGTACAGTCGCGACTCAGATCAACCAGCCTCGGCTGCTTCAACTCTCAGGCCGTATTAACTTCTAAAGCGGAATCAAGGGTGCGGTGTTCTCAAAGGGAGCACCGCACTTTTGTGGCCCAAAAATCCGTACCGTCATCGGCGGAATCTGAGTTCAAGAAAGGATCGTTAGGCCCGCTCCCTCAGAATCTGTCTTCCCTCCAATCACCACCAGGGCGCAGCGTACCTTCTATAACTACAGCGCATACAACCAACGACGTTTCTTGCAACGCAGCGGACGCTTTCGTTTCAGGTTTGAGCAGCTTTTGCAGATTGAGGACATGTGACCTGGCACAATCTTATGCCGGCCCTCTCTTCAGGTAGTATTTTTCTATATGTGATAATTCCGCAAGAGGCCCTTCAGCAATTATGTCGACTGATTCCTTAACGATGCGCGTTACCGAATACATCTTTGAGTACATTCGGGAAAATCACCTATCCTCCGGCGAGACACTTCCTTCCGAGTTACGCACCAGCACGGAACTCAACATCAGCCGAGGAATCGTTCGCGAAGCTTTTCGTTCTCTTCAAGTTGCAGGCATCATCGAGAAGGTGAACGGACGCTCGCCAAGAGTGGGGACTCTGAACAGCTACTTCCTGACTCACCTGATGCTTCATGCGCTCTCCACCCGGCAGATTTCCCTGGGGCAAATTCTGGAATTGAGGGCATCCATCGAAGTGCAGTGGGCGCAGATGGCGGCGCGAAGACGCTCTTTAGCCGATGTGCAGCGCCTTCGGGCGGCGGCTGCGGGTATGAGAAAGTCCTATAAGAACCCCAACGTATTTGTTCTGCACGACCTGGATTTTCATGCTGTGCTGAACGGAGCCACAGGCAATCCTCTTGTCGAAGTGATCTGCGGATCGATGCATGAATGCATGAAGGAAACGATGCGGGCGGGTATTCTGAACCGGCACGGGACGAATGAAGTTCTCGAAGTTGTAGAGAATCATGAACTCATTGCAGATGCCATCGAAAAAGGAAGTGCGTCGCGCGCTGCGGAGCTGATGAAGAAGCATTTCGATGAAGCCAAACGCGCTTTGCACAGGCAGGATTCGCTCCAGGCTTTGGAGACCCAATAATTTGACCTGTTATACAGGTATGTGTTAGATTTCTCCTGTAACTTGGGGGAGCTCTGTGACAGCGACGAACCGGTGGAGACCGCACTTCTTCGGAATCATTTGCCTTACGTTCAGCGTGGCCGGCCTGGCGCAGAGGCAAACGGACTGGCCCCTGTATGGGCACGATTCGGGAAGCACCCGCTTCTCCTCCCTGTCAGACATCAATACCGGGAACGCGTCTGAACTGAAGCGTGCGTGGACGTATTCAATGGTGCCGCCGCAAGCTCTGCGGGCGTTGCCTGTCACTGGCATCGCATCCCGGCCGCTGCAGAGACGATCCGAGACGAGACCACTGATGGTGGACGGCGTCCTCGACCTTCCGACTCCGTACAGCCAGGTCATCGCTCTTGACGCCATTTCGGGCAAGCAGATAAGTCCTCGTATCACTCCCCGGGTTATGCACCTGGCTAACGCCCAGGCATCAGCCCGGACCACCTCAAAGTACCTGTGCGAATATGGAATTTAATGACTAGTTCTGCTGCTTTGAAGATTCGCTCGAAAGAGACCTGCTCCTGGGATCTCATCAGCCTCGGCGAAGTGATGCTTCGCTTTGATCCGAGAGAGGAAAAAATCTCCCGCACCCGATCCTTCCTTGTGTGGGAGGGTGGAGGCGAGTACAACATCGCACGTGCACTGCGAAGATGTTTTGGAGCGAGGACGTCCATCGTCACGGTGCTGGCAGATAACCCTGTTGGTCGATTGATCGAAGACCTGATGCTGCAGGGAGGAGTCGATCTCAGCCATGTCCTTTGGTCCCCCTACGATGGCGTCGGCAACGAATCTCGCAACGGAATCTACTTTCTGGAGCGCGGTTTCGGGGTCCGTCCTGCGAGCGGGATGATGGACCGCGGACACACCCCGATCTCGCAACTCCAGCCGGGGCAGATCGACTGGGACACTCTGTTCGGGGTCGAAGGTGCACGCTGGTTCCACACCGGCGGCATCATGTGCGCGCTCTCTGCCTCGTCCTCTGCCGTCGTGAAAGAGGCCATGGCGGCAGCACAGCGCCATGGGGTCATCGTCTCTTATGACTGCAACTATCGCCCGTCACTGTGGCAACATCGCGGCGGACGCCAGGCAGCATGCACGCTGAACCGCGAGCTTGCGCCCATGGTGGATGTCTTCCTTGGGCATGAAGGCGATCTGGCCGCAGAGATAGGGCCCTCTTCGCAGGGACCTCCGTGGCACGACGGAGCAAGCTACGCTGCGATGGCGGATCGTATCCTTGCCGAGTTTCCGAATATCAAGGTCATCGCCACCACGGTGCGCAACCCCAAGACAGCGAACCGCAACGACTGGGGAGCCTTCGCCTGGGCGGACGGTCTCTCTTATCAAAGCAAGATGTTTTATGATCTCGAAATCTACGATCGTGTAGGCGGTGGAGACGCTTTCGGGGCGGGCCTCTTCTATGGCCTGATGGAGGGCCGCGGACTGCAATGGTCGCTGGATTGCGGCGTCGCTAATGGCGCACTCACCATGACGACGCCGGGCGACAGTGCCAACGCGACCTTCAACGAAGTGATCCATGCAATGGGCGACAACGGCGCAGGGGTTCAGCGCTAGGACAGGACAAACGCAATGGAGAAGCACAAGGTTATTGAACGTATCCGGCAGGTTGGAGTTCTCCCCGTATTGCGGGCGTCGTCTGCCGATCTCGCGATGCGGCTAGCCGATGCCATTGCCGAGGGGGGCATCTCGGCGCTCGAAGTCACGATGACTGTTCCCAAGGCCATCGGCGTCATTCGCAAACTGGTGGAGCAGCGGCCCGATCTGCTGATCGGCGCGGGAACGGTTCTCGACCCTGAAACCGCGCGCATCTGTATTCTTGAAGGTGCGGAGTTTATCGTGAGCCCGACGCTCAACGAAGCCACCGTGAGGCTGTGCCGCCGCTACTCCGTTGCCGTGTTGTCCGGTGCACTCACGCCGTCCGAGGTGCTCCGTGCCTGGGAGGCAGGTTCCGATATTGTGAAGGTCTTTCCAGCCAGCGCCATGGGCGGCGCGAAGTATCTCAAATCGCTCAAGGCTCCGTTGCCCCAGGTCGAACTGATCCCCACCGGCGGCGTCTCGGTGGCGACTGCGAAGGACTTTCTCGAAGCCGGGGCCTTTGCCCTCGGTGTCGGCGCCGATCTTGCCAATGAGAAGGCCGTCGCCGAAGGCCGAGCCTCTGTAGTCACCGAGATTGCGCGTCAGTACGCCGCCATTGTTGGCGACTTCCGTGCGGCCTCGTCAGGTAAGTAGCTTAGTCAAATCTCCAACTACTCGGTCAACATCGATTGAGCCGTCATCGGATCCTTGTTCGGGCGCGGTGCAGACTTCAAAGCAAGGATCAGCAATCCCGAAAGCGTGAGCGCCACCGACATCAGCAAATATCCAGCCTTCGAGCTACCGGTATATCCCTGGAGATACCCGACGAGGTAACTGCCCAGAAAAGATCCCAGCGCGCCCATGCTGTTAATCAGCGCCGTCACCTCGCCTGAGACATTGCCCGGCAGCATCTCGGGAATGATCGCGAAGAACGGGCCATAGGGCGCGTACATGGCTGCGCCGGCAATAATCAGGAATCCGAAAGCCAGCCAGAAGCTGTGACCCGCGCTCAGATACGACCCGAAAAACGCTGCCCCGGAGAGCAGGAGAAAGGGCCATACAAACCGTGTGCGATTTGCTGTTCGGTCGGAGTAGTAGCTCACCACCAGCATCAGCAACGCGGCAAACGCATACGGAATCGCGCTGAGCATACCGGTGACCCCAATGCCCTGCGACGAGCCCTTCTGAATCATGACCGGAAGCCACAACACAAAGCCATACACGCCCACCGACCACAGGAAGTATTGAAAGCAAAGAAGGATGACATTCGGGTTCTTGAGTGCAGCCGACATGTTCGCCACCTTCGGCAGCACCGATTGCTCGCTCAACAGCACCGTCTCGAGAGCGGTTGTGCTCTCTGGCGAGAGCCAGGAGGCCTGCTCGGGACGATCGCGGATGACCGCATACCAGACCACACCCCAGAGCACGGACGGAATCCCTTCCACCACGAAGGTCATCTGCCAGCCAACCGCCTTGATGATGTAGCCCGTAACCGCAGACATCCAGAGAACAGTCACGGGATTGCCAAGGATCAACAGGGTGTTGGTGCGCGATCGCTCCGACCGGGTAAACCATTGCGTCAGGAGAATGAGCATGCCCGGCAGGATGAAGCTCTCCGCCGCGCCCAGCAGGACGCGGTCAAGCGCGAGGATCCAGAAGACCTTGATGACCCCTGTGAGCGACGCCAGAATCCCCCAGGCAACAAGGGCGAACCCAATCAGTCGGCGCGCTGATCGCCTGCGTGCATAGGCCGCTCCGGGAATCTGGAAAAGAAAATATCCGAAGAAGAAGAGAGAGCTCAACAAAGCGGACTGCGTCGCCGTAATATGCAACGTCTCCGCGAGACCGGCAGCAGCGCCGAATCCATAGTTCGCACGGTCTACATAGGCCAGACTGTAGGTGATGAAGACCACCGGCATGATGTAAAGCCAGCGGTTTTTCAGATCGGGATAGGCGGCAAATTGGCCAGGTCCTGAACCAGAATCAGGCAGCGTGCGACGATCGGTCGATTCCAGAGCCATGCACTTTCCGTTTCTTTGTGAGAGGAGATAGAGTTAGCCAGCCGGATAAGGGGCCGTTGAGAGATCTTCGAGAGAGTATCAGCAGCCTGTTATACAGGTCAAGGCGAATACCTGCACGTCAGTTGAGTGAATAAGTTTCCGAGTCCCGATTTCCGGCTTGACCTATCTGACAGGCCGTTCTAGGATGAGTTGCGTTTGTCAACGCGTAAATCGTAACAGTCTCGACAGGAAATTGGGCAATAGGAATCGTCGCCTATCGCGACAAAAACGGTAAGTTCAAAGAGCTAGCTGGCCTTGAACTCGTACCCGACGTGGAGCCAGTAAAGATTGAAGCTGCAAACGATAGTATTGATTTTTAGAGCCCGCCGCAGACGACGGCTCTCCCTCAAGGAGCGTTCCAAGTGACAAACCGCCTCTCCGGATTCAAAGCCAGTGCCCGCCAACTCCTGATCGTTCTCACCTGCGGAGTTCTGGTCGCCTC
>JBDTDX010000148.1:0-5471 GCA_039922815.1 Granulicella sp. | reverse complement strand
CTCTGGACCGCAGAACTTTTCTGAAGACGGCTGGCCTTACTGCCGCCGCCGCTGGAACGAACCTTACGATGCTTGCGCAGGCTGCGCGCGAGGGAGCCGGACAGCCGACGGCTGCCAACGATCACATCCAAATTGCATTGATTGGCGCGGGCGGGCAGGGGCAGGGCGATACGAAGGTGGCGCTGCAGGTTCCCGGGGTGAAGCTGGTGGCTGTGGCCGATTGCTATGACGGCCGTCTCGCTCATTCGAAAGAGGTATGGGGGCAGGACGTCTTCACGACGCGCGACTACCATGAGATTCTTGCGCGCAAGGATATCGACGCAGTGATCGTTGCCACGCCGGACCACTGGCACAAGCAGGCTGCGATCGATGCAATGAAGGCAGGCAAGGACGTCTATTGCGAGAAACCGATGATCCATCTGTACTCCGATGGGCCGGAGATGATTGAGACGGCGAAGACGACTAACCGCATCCTCCAGGTGGGAAGCCAGCGGGTGAGCTCGATTATTTATGCCAAGGCGAAGGAGTTGCTGGCGTCGGGTGCCATCGGCAAGCTGAACATGGTGACGGCACGGTGGGATCGCAACTCGTCGATCGGTGCGTGGAACTACACGGTTCCGCTCGATGCCAGCACGACGACCTGCGACTGGCCGCGCTTTGAAGGGACCGCGCCGAAGATTCCGTTCAACGCGGAGCACTTCTTCCAATGGCGCAAGTGGAAGGCTTACGGTTCGGGCGTTGCCGGAGACCTGTTTGTGCATCTGTTCAGCGGTACGCACTTCATTACCGGATCGAAAGGGCCGACGCGCGCGATGGCTACGGGGGCGATACGGTATTGGAAGGATGGCCGCGACGCGCCGGATGTGATGCTGGGGCTGTTTGACTATCCCGAAGACTTCAACCTGAGCCTGCGCGTGAACTTTGTGGATGGCGGCGAAGAGAGCGAAGGGTTCCTGTTTACCGGGACCGAAGGGACGATGGAGATCGCCGGCAGCAACCTGATCGTCAGCCGTACGCCGCGCGAGACGGAGCCGGGCTACTCGATCAGCACCTTCACGAACGAGATGCAGAAGCGCTTTCTGGCGCAGTACCGGGCGAAGTATCCGGCGAAGGCGCCTATGCAGGATGTCTCCAATACGACGCAGAAGTATGTGGCGCCGCGTGGTTACAGCGACAGCTACGACCACTTCCATAACTTCTTCGACTCGGTGCGGACGCGCAAGCAGCCGGTTGAGGATGCGGTGTTCGGGTTCCGGGCTGCGGGAGCGGCGCTGTTGAGCAACCAGAGCATCGAGCACGGCAAGATCATGGAGTGGAATCCGGAGACGATGAAGATCGTCTAGATTGCTGGTAGCGGTGGCCTGGCGAGATTGAAGTCGGCCGCCGCTTCAGGGAAAACCACAGAGGTCTGTGGAACAACGTTGATCGATATGGCGGAGTGACGAACCTGCTCTCTACAGTCAAGAGTTTTTCGGGGAAGATGTTCTTGCTGGCCGTGGCTGGGGCGATGGCTATCGTTGTTTCCAGCTCAGGTGCTTCGAGCGGCTTCGCGCAATCGCCTGCTTCCGCGGTGCCGTCTGTGGCG
The DNA here is from genome assembly GCA_039922815.1 of Granulicella sp. Classification (GTDB taxonomy): domain Bacteria; phylum Acidobacteriota; class Terriglobia; order Terriglobales; family Acidobacteriaceae; genus Edaphobacter. The sequence goes on along the minus strand of JBDTDX010000148.1, from coordinate 3,886 downwards.
GGGAAGATCGAGTTTGATGTTGCCTCCATCCGTCCCAACAAGCCGGGCATGTCTGACGATCAGCGATCCAATGTTCCGCTTGGTCCGGGAGACGTTTATCCCTCCAATGGAGGGGTTCTCAATGCGGAGAATTTTCCGCTGCTTGCCTACATCACCTTTGCTTACAAGATGACCGATGGCCAGTTGCAATCGTTTCGAGCGATGGTGCCGGATTGGGTTTCGACGGAGCGGTTTAACATCCAGGCGCGCACTGAGAACCGCAATGTCACCAAAGATCAGATGCGTTTGATGATGCGATCTTTGCTGGCGGAACGGTTCAAGCTGGCGGTTCATTATGAGAAGCGGGAGGCTCCTGTCTTTGGGCTGGTGCTCGCCAAACCGGGTACGACGGGGCCGCAATTGCAGAGACATCCAGCAGACGCGGCTTGTTCGAATGCTCCGCCGGTTCCGAAATCTCCTGATGCAGCCCCGGCCCCGGAGCCCTCGGAGACAGTGGCCGGAGGTTTTCCTACTACCTGCGGTGGCATCGTCGGATTGCCGGCGAGCGCTGCAGATCGTTACAAGATTGGCGCACGTAATGTGGGTATGACCCTTATCACGAACTCGTTGTCGGGTTGGGGTGCCCTTGGCCGCCCCGTTGTCGATGAGACGGGGCTTGCGGGAAATTATGATTTTGTTCTGGAGTTCACTCCTGAACCGCCTCCAGGGTCTTCTGCCGCTGCGAACTCCGCGCTTGAATCCGGAGGGCCGACGTTTCAGGGCGCCTTGAAACAACAACTGGGCTTGAAACTCGAATCGCAAAAGGGACAGGTTGATGTGCTGGTGTTCGACCATGTGGAACACCCGACGGAGAATTGATCGGCTTTGGCGACGGGAGTTGCTACAAGAGACCGAAGGTATTGGCGCTCCGGGTGATGCAGGTCCTGCGGCTGCGCCTCTCGCGATGAAACTGCGAGAGACTTCGCTCAGGATGACAGTTTGTTGGGCTGGATCCGGAGAGAGGTTCTAGAAGGCGCTGACGCCTTCTTCGACCACGAGGCGATCTACGGCTATGTTCATGGCCTCGCCCAGTTTTTTGAAGCCTTCCTTCCAGCTTGGCTCCCAGTAATTGCTGTCGCTGCGGCGGAGGAGGTCGTTCCATATGTTCTGGGACTGCCAGAGATTGACTTCGAGCGGCAGGGTGCGGAGTGCCATGGCGATGGTCAAGGCTTCGTTGAGGGCGGCGTTCGCGGAGGTTTCGCCGGCGGCAGCAGCTTCCAGACGAACCATGGCACGCTTCATGCGCATACCTGTGACGAAGTTGAGCAGATGGGTGTCGAGCGTGATCTGATCGGAAGCAGCGCGGTGGAAGAGGTCGTCGATCTCGATTGGATCGAAGGTGTCGGATTCGATGGCGCGGCGCAGGCTGGCGTTGAGGGCAAAGCCGGCAGCGAGGGCGAGCGCGGGTGGCGCAGCGATGCCGGATTCGGTGAGGAAGTGCAGGAGCGAGGCGTGATCCTCGTAGATTTTGCGCAGCGAATCCTCCATCTCGGAGAGAGTGCGGTCGAGGATGGTGCGAAGGATACGGTGCTGCTCGTCGGCGAAGAGCGAGGTGAGGGAGTAGGCGGTCTCGCCGAAGAAGCGGTCGATGAGACGGATAGCCTCGGGCAGGTTGGCATGACCGATGGCGGTGCGGACGTCGGCTGAAAAGGTGGTGAAAGCTTCCTGATCCGCGGCGTGGTAATGCCTGACGGCGGCTGAGAGGTTCTGGTCGCCGAGATGGAGGACGGCGAAGCAGATCTCTTCGGTCTCCTCGGTGATGCGGGAGCGGATGTGTGCGCGGCCAACGGCGAGGCGGCCACGACCGGACGCGAAGACCTCGTAGGCATCGCGACGAAGGTCGAAGCAGAAGAGCGCGCCGTCTTCGGGATAGTTGCGGAAGATGGAGCTGATGGCGTAGTGCGCACCGACCTGTTCGAGGCCGATCTGCATGCCGGTGACGTAGTGGCTGTAGACGGCGGCACCGTCGCCTATATCGAGGACGTTGCTTTTGGCTGAGGCGAGGATACGGAGGAATTCGGGCTCGAGTGCTGCACCGGGCTCGCCGAACAGCTCTGCCGCAAGCTGCAGCACGCGTCCTGCGTAGGCGATGATCTGGGCGGTCTCGATGCCTGAAATCTCATCGAAGAACCAGCCGCAACTGGTGTACATGAGCTGGGTATGGCGTTCGAGTTCGAGCAGCTCGAGGGCGGTGACGCGCTCTTCGCGCGTGAGGTTGTGGGCCTGGTGATCTTCGAAGAAGCTATCGATGACGGTACGGGAGCGATCGAGCACGACATGGATGTAGGCGTCGCGCGCGGCCCAGAGATCTTTGAGGAGGGATGCGGCGAGCTTTTCGGCGAGCGGAGCGGTGGCATCGCGGAGATAATCGAGCGCATCGCGGAGAGGCTTGCGCCACTCCTGATTCCAGTCCGGCGTGCCGGCATTGCAGCCGCAGTTGGAGCGCCAACGCTCGACGCCGTGGGCGCAGCTCCAGGAGGTGTTTTCTTCGACCTCGGCCTCCCACTGCGGCGGGAACTTTGCAAGGAACTCGCCGTAGTTGGTGAGCGTAGCCTGATTGCCTTCTTCGATCCAGTGCATGGCGAAGGAGAGAGCCATCTCGCCGTGCTTGTGATGGTGGCCGTAGCTTTCGCCGTCGGTGGCGACGTGGATAAGCTGAGGCTCGCTGCGGTCATCCAAGCCTCCGAGAAGACGCTGGCCGAAGGTGACGCCGGAGTTGAGCAGGCCTTCAAAGGCGATGGCCCGAGAGCTGGGGCCGTCATAAAAGAAGACCGCGATCGAGCGGCCTTCATCTAAATGGACGAGGTAGGGATGGCGGGGGTCCACGCTGGCGTCGGGGGTCTCCTGCCAGGGGGAGCCTTCGTCGGCAAAGAGAGCAGCGGTGCGGCCGGGGACCGGTATCATGGGACGTATGCGTGCGGACTGGTGTGGCGCGAGGATGGTGAACTTGATCCCTTCGCGGGCGAGGAGATCAAGGGTGGCACGATTGACGGCGGTCTCGGCAAGCCACATGCCTTCGGGCCGATGACCGAACCGGTGTTCGAAGTCGGCAATACCCCAGCGGATCTGCGTGAGGCCATCGCGCTCGTTAGCCAGCGGCAGGATGATGTGGTTGTAAACCTGTGCGATCGCAGAGCCGTGGCCGCCGTAACGATGGGCGCTGGCTTTATCGGCGTCGAGGATCATGCGGTAGGTGCGAGGTGCCTTATCGGCAAGCCAGCTGAGTAGTGTGGGGCCGAAGTTGAAGCTCATGCGAGCGTAGTTGTTGATGATGCGAATGATCTCGTTCTGGGCGTCGGTGATGCGAGAAGCACCGTTCGGTGCATAACACTCCGCCGTGATGCGATCGTTCCAGTCATGATAGGGCGCGGCGGAGTCCTGGACCTCGACGGTCTCGAGCCACGGGTTTTCTCGAGGAGGCTGATAGAAGTGGCCGTGGATGCAAACGTAGCGGGTCGCGGGTTCTGCGGCCGCCGAGAGAGCAACAGCTGTGGGACCGCGTCGAGAGGATGTCTGCTTCGGATCTGGCTGTGGTGTCACCCTTTCAGGGTAAACGACACGCCGTGGGATTTGGAGCGACGTTATAACTCAAGTTATAATTATTGTATGGAACTGAAGATTCGGAAGATTGGTAATGGATACGGTGTTCTCTTCCCAAAGCAGTTGCTGGAAGAGATGCGCGTTACGGAGAACTCGATCGTGCAGGTGGAGAAGGTTGGTGACGTTCATCAGATCAGACCTTTTGATCCTGAGTTTGCCACCGCATTGAAAGCCTTTCGTGACACAGAGCCAGAGCATCGCAACAGCTATCGAGAGCTGGCGAAATAGTCGTGCGTTTTCTAAACAG
>JBDTDX010000147.1:0-8211 GCA_039922815.1 Granulicella sp. | reverse complement strand
ATCCTGTGCCTGGCGCTTGGTGCCGACGAAGAGGATCAGCTTGCCGGTCGAGGTCAGATCGGTAACGAACTTCGAAGCCTCTTTGAACATCTTGAGGGTCTTCTGCAGGTCGATGATGTAAATGCCGTTGCGCTCGCCGAAGATATATTCCTTCATCTTCGGGTTCCAGCGCTTGGTCTGATGCCCGAAGTGAACGCCAGCTTCGAGCAGTTCTTTCATGGTGATATTTGCCAAAGTGTAGCTCCTTAGTGAAGACAGCCGGGGAACTGGTCTGAGGGAGACAGCACCGGTGCCTGGATTGATCCCGTCTGATCGCCCAGCGTAGGGAAATTTAACTCCTGACCTCCGATGAGAACGCTTCGGAGGCTGATGCGAGTGTTGTCAGCTCCCAGTTGTCAGGCCGCTCTCAAACTGAAAACGGAACACTGACAACTGAGAACCCAAACGCGATTAGCGTTTGCTGAACTGGAAGCGTGCACGTGCACCCTTCTGACCGTACTTCTTGCGCTCTTTACCGCGCGAATCACGAGTCACGAGACCCTCTGCCTTGAGTGCCTTGCGAAGCTCAGGGTTGAAGATCATGAGTGCGCGAGCGATTCCGAGCTTGACCGCATCGGCCTGGCCCATCACGCCGCCACCCTTGACGGTGGTGATAACGTCGAAGGTCTCGCCGATGTCGGCGATTCCGAGCGACCGCTTGGCGGCTGCGCGCTGCTGAGCGGTCACAAAGTAAACGTCAACGTCCTTCTTGTTGACCGTGAAGTTGCCGCTGCCTGGGCGCAGGAAAACGCGCGCAATCGAGGACTTGCGACGACCGGTTCCGTAGTACTGGATCAAATCTGCCATGATGCTCCTTGAACTTGTGGGCTGAAGGCCCGCTGCTTAACCGTGGCGCTTATGCCTTGGGTGCGTTGCTCGCGTGAAAGTCGATAGGCTCAGGCTGCTGGGCGAGGTGCGGATGCTGGCTGCCCTTGTAGACCTTGAGTTTGGTCGCCATCTGGCGGCCCATCTTGGATTTCGGCAACATGCCCTTGACGGCCTGCTCGACGATCGCCTCAGGACGACGTGCCAGAAGCTTGACGAAGGACTCTTCGCGCAGACCACCAGGAAAGCCGGTATAACGGCGATAGAGCTTGCTGTCAGCCTTCAGGCCGGTGAGCACAATCTTCTCGGCGTTGATGATGATGACGTGATCGCCCATATCGATATACGGGGTGTAGAGCACGTTATCCTTGCCGGCGAGAATGCTGGCGGCGCGGGTAGCGAGGCGGCCAAGGGTCTTGCCGCTGGCATCCACGACAAACCACTTGCGTTTAATATCTTTGCCGCTCGGAATGGTAGTCGACATCGTTGGTTTACTCCCTGATTCTGCCGTCTTCAGTGTTCGGCGTGTTCCATGAAGAATGGTCGTACAAATTTTCGCTACAATACGCACGGCTAACAGCAACCGCACGCAAAAACTCATTGGTACAGAGAACCGACAGGAACGTATGAGAAACAATCTCTCAAGACGCTAAAGCAGATCGCCTGGAATAACGCACAAGCCTAAGAGATGGGTGCTTCAGGGGCGGCTGTACTGCAAGCTACTCCCCGGTCAATCCATCACGGTTGTCCCGACCGGCTACCGCATCTGTGACATGACGCCACACAGACGTGCAGACGCGAGACTGCGCGAGATTCAAGAATAGAGGAAGCGTCGACGGGAGTCAATGAATATCAGGGAGTAGACCAGTCTCCGAGTTGCAGCCACTCAGAGCTTCATGAACACAAAAGCACCCTCGAGACTATTATTTTCTGGTCGCGATCCTCAGCCGTCCTCCCTATCTTCTTGCTCAGCAAAATTTTATTTGACAAACCATAACCATATAGTTATGGTTTGAGCATGCAAGCCGACGCGGACAATCTTTTCAGAGCCCTCGCTGATCCCACTCGTCGGGCTATCTTCGAGCGTCTCGCCCGCGACGGGGAACTGACCGTACACGCTCTGACCGAACGTGCGGGTGTCTCGCAGCCGATGGTGTCAAAACATCTGGCTTCGTTGAAGCGAGCAAGGCTCGTGCACCATCGTCGCGATGGACGCGAGACGCACTACCAGGCACAACCGCAAGCTTTAGCCCCCCTGGTCGACTGGATGAGCCTCTATGGAGCATTCTGGCGCGACCGATTTGATCAACTCGAAAACCTGCTCGAAAGGATGGACAAATGACCAATACCACCGCAACACGGACTCTCGTCATCGAACGGGAGATGCCGCACCCCCAGGAAAAAATCTGGCGCGCTCTCACACAAAGCTCTCTGATCGAGGAGTGGCTGATGAAAAATGATTTCCAGCCTGCAGCGGGTCACCGGTTCAGCTTTCGCGCCACCCCCGTGCCCAATTGGGATGGGGTCGTAAACTGTGAAGTCCTGCTGGTCGACCCGATCTCCCGTCTCTCTTATAGCTGGGGCTCAATGGGTTTGGAGAGCGTTGTCGCCTGGACATTGACGCCCACCAACGGCGGCACGCACGTCCGCATGGAGCAAAGCGGCTTCCAGTCGGAGCAGGACGCCAGCTATAAAGGTGCGAGCTATGGATGGCAGAAATTCATCGGCGGACTTGAAAGTGTCGCCGGAAGGTTGGACTGACTATGAAAGCAAAAACCACTCCAGGGAGCACACCGGCCAAGGGCGAATCTCCTTCCCAGCTAATCGATGGGAGGATCAAGGAACTGGCCGACTGGAGGGGCAAGATGCTCCTCCACGTTCGCACCCTCATCAAACAAGCTGTGCCTGAGGTAGTCGAGGAGTGGAAGTGGAGAGGCGTTCCAGTCTGGTCCTTCGATGGCATACTCTGCACCGGCGAGACGTACAAAAGCGTTGTCAAACTGACCTTCGCCAAGGGTGCCTCGCTTGAGGACCCTTCAAGACTCTTCAACTCCAGTCTTGAAGGCAATACACGGCGCGCGATCGATATTCATGAGGGCGACGAAATTGATGAGGCTGCCTTCAAGACACTCGTACGTGCCGCTAAAGCTTTGAACAGGCCATCAGCCCGATAGCCGAAAGCAGAACGCTGCCACGCCGGTCGCGATGGAGCCTTACACGGATTGAATGAGACCAGATTGAAGAGTTCGCCGGGATCGCAGAAGTTCCAGACGAACCACCTAAGCCGGGGTATTGGCTTAGAATTCTGGGGATGAAGCCTCTTGGCAGCAGGACAGGACCCGTCAGCGCCCTGGTCTCTATCGCGCTCGGAAGCCTCATGGCTATCGGACAGGCCGCCACGCCAAAGCCCCCGCAACCCGCAGCGCCTTCTCCATCTCGCACCGAGCCCACCGATGCAGCTCTCGACGCAGCACAGCAATGGATCGGCCGCGCGCTCTTTCTTCGCGGCTCCTACCTTGCAAACAACCTGAACTATGCTGCCTCGGGTCAGGCTATCGCACCGCAAAAATCGGGCGACTGGACGCTGTCCGGGGTCGATCTGCAGAAAGTGATTCGTCGCAGCCCAGAGCAGATCGAACTCGAAGGGCTGCGCGTAGCCATCCGCTACAACCCGGACAATCACCAGTTCGAGCGCCATCCCCAAAAAGACGCCACCATCAAGATCCTCCTCACCGATCCAGGCAGCGCCGACGCCACCGAGACCGCGCTGGACGCCATCTTCTCGCAGGGAATCGATCCCCGCCTCCAGCACGCGACCCCGGACTTCTGGCAGCACTACTTCAACCCCGCCTTGCCGTGGCCGCAGGATGTCCTTTCGGCGCAGCAGATTTTTGTGCCCACTAATCCTCCCGGCAAACCCAGCGATCCCACGCAGGCCGTCGTTCTCCACAAGACAGACGCCAAGCTGACCCTTGAGGCGGAAAAAGACCGCGTACAGGGAACCCTTCAACTCCGCATGGTCATTGACGCGCAGGGCGTTCCGCAGCGCATTGCCATCGTGCGCCCCCTCGGGTACGGACTCGACGAGCGCGCCGTCGAAGCCGTCGCCAAATGGCGGTTCACCCCCGCAATGCAACAGGACCAGCCCTTACCCTCGGCGCTCCTGCTCAACTATCAGTTCGCAATCGCGCCCCCTCTACGCCCATAACGTCTCGACCTCAATGTTCAAGCTGCTGCACACTAGGCTGCTGCCCAATCTTCGTCTGCAACCGGCGCGGAATCGGCTTCCGCTTACCACGCGCTGGCGGAGGCGCGTCCGCCGGATCGAGCCGATAGAGAATCAGCAGATTCCTCTCAGGGTCATCCATCGCCGGAAACTCCGCCACCCGGCTCAGCTTGTAGAGCGGGGCCAGCGCCTCCATCTTGTCATCCTCGACCTGATTCCAGGCGGCATACCAGCCCGGCCGATAGGTCGCCACCCGCTGGGCCAGTTCCATCGTGCCAAAGTCATCGCAAATCGACGGCAAGCCCGTCATCAGCGAAAGGTCGGCACCGCTGATCGAGAGGATGAGCTTGCTCTGCGTGGGATTCGCCACCACGATCCCGCGAACCTGCGCCGCAGCCCGCTCAAACGTGTACTCCGGCTTCCGGACGTAATGAATCGTCTGCCGCGCATCCGGCAACGCCACCGCAGCAAAGACAACGCCAGCGGCTAGAGTCATGAAAATCCGCAGCGAAGGCGAAGCACCATAGCGCGGCAGCAACACCTTCACCGCAAGCTCTTCAAAGGCAAGCGGCAGCAACAGCGTCAGCGGAACCGCCAGCACCAGATAATACCGCGGCTGCAAATTATTGTGATACGCGAGGAACGCCGCATATCCCCCCGTCCAGAGCGCCAGCGCAACCAGCAGCGGATTCGTCCGCCGTCGCAGCAACGCGACCGCAACAACCACCGCGATCAGCGCGACCGGATAAAGAACCTTTCCCATCCACAGGCCGTCTTTCAACGTGTCCCGCAAAACCGAAAACGCAGTCGCCGCCGTAATCCCCGTATATCCATTGGCGCTGAACAGGTACCGGTAATCCGCAAGGAAGTGTGGCCGAACGAAAAAGACAAAGTAGCTTACCCACAAGCCACCGGCAATCGCAATCGAAGGCAGCCCCACCCGCAAGAACGGTCGGATGCGATATCCCACCGCAGCCCAAAGCAGCCAGGCAACAGCAGGGAAGAGAAAAATCGCCGTCGTCTTGGTCAGAATCATCAGCGGGAGCAGTATCCCAAGCCCCACCACCGGCAGCGAGCGGATAATCCTGCTCTCGTTCGTAAAACTCGTTGGCGCAGCCGAAACCACCAGCAACGCGAGCAGGGTCAGCAGGATTAGCAGCGGCTCCAGTATCGCCATCCGCGTAAAGACATAGCAGAACGGGCTGACCGCCAGCAACAACACAGCCGTGGCAGGAACAAGCGATCGCGGAGCATCCTGCCAGCGGCGCAGCAGAAAGAACGATGACACCAGAATCAGCCCAAACACTCCAACCGTAAGCGCACGTGCCGCAGCAAGACTCACCCCTGCAAAATGGAAGACCGCGAGCTCCAGCACCGGCCACACAGGCAGCGCAGCCGCCGGATTGAACCCCCCCCGAACGTACCAGTGGCCCAGCAAATAGTGGCGGATCGCGGCATCGCCGTACCACCCTTCATCGGTGTACTTGGCCCAGTCCATCCACGGCGAGTAGTTGGGAAAGTCCGCAGTCAGGTGCAGCAGATGCAGGCACAGGAACGCCGCAGCCACCAATAAAAGCGCACACCGTAAGACCCGATACCATTTGCCGGATGCAGCCGGGTTGGAGGAGGCAATCGCCAAAGTTGAATCAATCTTAGTGGCCCGAGCGCCCACGCGATATCTACTCGTACGAGAGTGCGTCGATCGGGTCTTTCCGTGCCGCCTTGAGCGCAGGATAAAACGCCCCAAGAAGCGCGCCCGCAAAGGCAATCGCGGCTCCCGCAGCCACCCAGCCCGGTGTCACGCTGAAGGCCAGAGTTGGCGACTTTTCATACAGTGCCGCACGCAGGGCATACGTAGCCCCAATGCCCAGAATGATCCCGACAAACGCCAGCAAACCCGACTCCCGCAAAACGAGACCCACAATATAGAGCCGCGAAGCTCCCATCGACTTCAGGATGCCGATCTCGCGCGTACGTTCCATCACGGCCGTGTACATGGACTGAAAGATCACCAGGAAGCCGATGATGACGGCGATGCCGATCACCGTCCGCAGCCCGATATTGAAGCCCGGCATCCTCTCCGGCGTAAGCGTCGAAAGCAGCTCTTCGAGCGTCTGCACATCGTACTGCTCCATGCCCGGCACGCCATGGATCTCATCGCGAACGGCATTTTGAAACGCGGGCGGATCGTCCGTGCGTATGTAGAACAGGCTGGCTTTGCCTTCGTTGCCGTCAAGGACGCCCATGGTCGTAATCGGAATAAATTTGCGCCCGCCCTTGCCATGCTCGACGATGCCGCAGATCCGGAACGGCTGTCCCAGCACCTTCATCGTGTCGCCGACCTTGAAGCCCTTGGCCGCTTGCACATCATCGATAATCAGGTCGTTCGGGCCAGTAAATGGGCCGCCGGAGACGAAGACAAACGGCTTCAGCGCGTCGAAGCTCGCAAAGTCGATGCCGTAAATATTCTCGACCGAACTGCTGGCGGTGAGCTTGATATAGACCGGCGCAGCCACCGCAACGTGCGGCAACGCCGCCAGAATTGGAGCCACCTTGATCGACGCAGAAGCGCCCGACATCCCGATCAGGTTCGACGCAGCGCCCGGATGCGTAATCATGTCCGCGCCAATGCCCGACTGGTTCTTCACCGCGCCATTGAGCATCCCCAGCATGATGGCGGCGATCGACAGAATCATGATCACTTCAATGGCAACCGCGAAGACGCTGATCACAGACCGAAGGGGACGGTGCACGAGGTTTCCGACAACAAGTTTGTTCATCTCCTTATAAGTGTATGGCAGAGTGAGCCCGCCTCCTCTCTTCGCTGCCCGGAACGGGGAGTAACTAAAACAGTGTCAGGGCTTTGACTCTGATCGCATCCGCAGCTATTGTTCTGTAAACGAAGGTCTTTAGCTGGACGAGGGCGCCCACCCCGGGCGCGGATGGCGAGGGAATGGGCCAGTTCGGGCAGGAGTTGCGGAGAGCACGGGAAGACCGCGGAGTCACTGTCGATCACATCTGCGCGGTTACGAAGGTCTCGTCGCGCCATGTGGAGGCGCTGGAGGCTGGCCGCTACAACGACCTTCCCGGCGGCGTCTTTCGCAAAGGCATCGTCCGCAGCTACGTCGTCGCCGCCGGCCTGGAAGAATCCGAATGGGTCGAGCGCTTCGAGCAAAGCCAGCGCGAACTCGGTGCGGCTCATACGAAAGAGCAGGACCTGACCGAGTTTGCCGAGAATATCCGCAGGAGCAGAGCCGCCCGAAGCACGACAACCGGGCTACGCTGGCTCGGAGTCGCTGTGATGCTGGCAGCGCTTCTCGTCTGCGGCTGGCTTACCTGGAAGTTTGTCCTGCACGGCAGCCTCTTTCTCTAACCCGCTGCCTTTTCGGGTTCGCGTTGCCTTCCATTCCGAAGAACATTCCGGGTGCCCCATCCTTCGCAGCCTCATCGCGAAGGGTGGGATCTCGCGCCACTACGAAACCAACGTTCGAACCGTTCCCTGCGAAATTCCACCATCCACCCCACAATTGCTGCACCGCGCCGTTCCCTTTGCCGCCACAAGCGCCTGACAGGTAAAATAAGAGGATCGATCTATGACCGGGGCCTGTGTCCCGAGCCCGTACCTTCTAAGGAGCAATTTTGGCGAAACGCGATAAGTTTCTGTTCACCAGCGAGTCTGTAACCGAAGGGCATCCCGACAAGATTGCCGACCAGATCTCCGACGCAATTCTCGATGCCTGTCTGGAGCAGGACCCCTACAGCCGTGTAGCCTGCGAAACGCTCACCTGCACCGGCCTGGTCGTCGTTGCCGGCGAGATCACCACCAAGGCCTACGTCGACTTCCAGAGCATCGTGCGCGGAACCGTCGCCGCCATCGGCTACGATAACGCCCTCTACGGCTTCGACTCCAACACCTGCGCCGTTATCTCCACCATCAACAAGCAGTCCGGCGACATCGCCATGGGCGTAGACACAGGCGGCGCCGGCGACCAGGGCATGATGTTCGGCTACGCGACCAACGAGACCCCGGAGCTGATGCCCGCCCCCATCTCGCTCGCGCACAAGCTGGCGCAGAAGCTGAGCGAAGTGCGCAAGTCCGGCCTCATGGCCTACCTTCGCCC
>JBDTDX010000146.1:0-6882 GCA_039922815.1 Granulicella sp. | reverse complement strand
GATCTCTTCGGAATCGTCTAGGCTGCGGTCGTAGCTCCATCTACACTGTGACTATGTGCGGAATTGTCGGCTACATCGGTCCTAACTCTCCTGTTCCTATCATTATTGAGGGCCTTCGACGGCTCGAGTATCGGGGCTATGACTCAGCTGGCATCGCCGTGGCCGGCGGGCCAGAGGGCCTGTCGATGCGGCGGGCTTCGGGCAAACTGCGGAATCTTGAGGCCGTCATTGCCGCGTCGCCGATTACGGGTACGTTCGGGATCGGGCATACGCGCTGGGCGACACATGGACGGCCGACGGAGGAAAATGCGCATCCGCACCGCGATGGGACGGGGACACTGGTGGTGGTCCACAACGGGATTGTTGAGAACTACCTGGCGTTGAAGCAGGCGTTGATCGCCAAGGGCCATACGTTTCTCTCGGAGACGGATACGGAGATCATTGCGCACGTCATCCAGGACGAACTGGAATTGGCGGGCTCGCCCGAGCCGGATGGGAAGCGGACTGCCGACATCAACACTTCGGAGGCGGTGATCAATTCGCAGACACCGATGATTCCTCTGGAGGAGTCGGTGCGGCGAGCGGTGAAGCGGCTGACCGGGGCATTCGCGATTGGCGTGCTGTCGGCACATGAGCCGAACAAGCTGGTGGCGGCGCGGATGGGGCCACCGGCGGTGATCGGCATTGGCGAGGGGGAGTACTTTCTTGCCTCGGATGTGCCGGGCATCCTGCACCACACGCGGAATATTCACTTTCTAGCGGATGGTGAGGTTGCGATCCTGACACCTGCTGGAGTGACGCTGACGGACTTTGCCGGGGGAGCGGTTCCGCTGAAGATTCAGCTCATCCTGTGGGACCCGATCATGGCAGAGAAGGCTGGCTACAAGCACTTCATGTTGAAGGAGATCAACGAGCAGCCGCGGGCGATTCGCGATACGACGCTGGGGCGGGTGTCGCTCGACACGGGGCAGGTGTTTCTCGAAGAGATGCAGGTGTCGGCGGACGACTTCCGCAAGGCCAGCCAGATTACGATTGCAGCGTGTGGGACGAGCTGGCACGCAGGGCTGGCGGGCAAATTCATGATCGAACGGCTGGCACGGCTGCCGGTGGAGGTGGATTATGCGAGCGAGTATCGCTATCGCGACCCGATCGCCGACCCTCGGGCCATTGGGCTGCTGATTACGCAGTCGGGCGAGACCGCCGATACGATTGCGGCCCAGCGCGAGCTGATCAGCAAGGGATCGAAGACGCTGGCGATCTGCAACGTGGTGGGTGCGGCGGTGACGCGCGACGCCCAGGGAACGATTACGACCAATGCCGGGCCAGAGATTGGCGTGGCGAGTACGAAGGCATTTACGGCGCAGCTGACGGCGCTGTTTGTGTTCGCACTGCATCTGGCGCAGGTGCGTGGGACGATCACGCAGGCGGAGTCGATCCATCTGGTGACGGAGCTTTCGAAGGTTCCGGGCAAGGTGGAGGAGATTCTGCGCTCGGTCGATGACCAGTGCTGCCAGTTGGCGAAATCGTTTTCGACGGCGCGAGACTTTTTGTTCCTTGGGCGGGGGATTCATTACCCGATTGCGCTTGAGGGAGCACTGAAGCTGAAGGAGATCAGCTACATCCATGCCGAGGGCTATCCGGCGGGCGAGATGAAGCACGGGCCGAATGCACTGATCGACGAGACGCTGCCGGTGGTGTGTATCGCCACGAAAGACCCGAACGATCCGTCGAGCGTGCTGAAGTATGAGAAGACGTTGAGCAATATTCAGGAGGTCACGGCGCGGAGCGGGCGGGTGATCGCGATTGCCATCGAGGGAGACGAGCAGATCAAGCAGCTCGTCGAGCACACGATCCAGATACCGCAGGCGCCGGAGCTTCTGCTGCCGGTGCTGGAAGTGGTGCCGCTCCAACTGCTGGCGTATCACATTGCCGTGCGGCGGGGCTGCGATGTGGACCAGCCTAGGAATCTGGCGAAATCAGTCACGGTGGAATAGCTCCTCGCTGATGGCAGGTTTTGCTGTACTAAAGTAACCTTACCGCTTCATGCAAAAAGGATCAGATCTCAGGGGATTTTCCCTCTTGATGATCGTCGTGCGTCATGTTCTTGGGCCAGGCGAGAGCGTCCGTTCCTTCCCAAGGCGCTGGCGTAAGGTTATCTCGAATTGCGATATCTTCAATGATGACCAGGTAACCAACGTTATCGGGGGTTGGTTAGTGTGAGAATTTCTTGGAGGACTTTAGACACTAGAGTAGCTCAAGTAGGATTTTTAGCGATTGCACCATTTTCTTATGCGGTCGCAAAATTATTCTTTAGTCACATAAAATGTGTTGAATTGTGGTGACTAAAGATATATGTTCATCTCGTAGTAAATAACTACCTCGGTTTCAAGCCAAGGGGAAAGGTGGACCACCAATGATTAGCATCAGTGTTGCTCTTGCAAGCCTTCTCTCCGCTCTTTTTCACCTCGTCACCATTGCATAGTTTCCTGTTGGGCGGCTGGTCCTTCTCTTGGTCAGACACGCATCTTCGGGCATAACCAAGGCAGTACAACGAACTTTGGATTTCTCGCTCCGATCTCCGTGGAAGATTCTTCCACGGAGATCGGAGATGCCGGGCGCGAACAAATCTATCTCTACGATTACCCCTGGATATCCAGGGGGAAAGGACATCGACAGAATGCTTACACTTGGCGTTAATTTGCACGGTCTTCTGACCTTTCTCGGTGCTGCTCTCGGCAGCCTCCTTACCCTGACCATTACCCGCTAATTAAACCGAAGCGGCTGCCGATTGGATTCGGCAGCCACTTTGTATTTAAGGTCCGAGATTATCGAGAAAGCGCCGATCAGAAGGCGTCTTCAGACATGACGGGGACTACGGTATAGCCATCGCCGAGGAGGCCTTCTTCGAGAGTCAGATTGGTCGGCGTGTAGGTGAGGGCGTACTGCACGCGGACCGCGACGCTGTTTGCGATGCGAGCGTCGGCGGGGATGGGCCGTCGGTGCGGTGGTCCGAGGGGCAATCCGGCCCAGGAATCCGAGTACTTATCGAGCGCACAGGCAAGCGGCAGTGCCTGGTACTGCGCGACGAATGCGGGGTCCATCGTTAAGCCGAGTGTCAATGCCTTGGCGACCATCCAGCCGAGGGTGATGTCGCAGAGCCGTGTATCGCCGTCGACGCCTGCGCCCGGGAGGGTGCCGCCGCCGATATCGGCGTGGCAACCGGAAAACCAGACCTGATCGATGGTCTGTCCGGGAGTTGG
The DNA here is from genome assembly GCA_039922815.1 of Granulicella sp. Classification (GTDB taxonomy): domain Bacteria; phylum Acidobacteriota; class Terriglobia; order Terriglobales; family Acidobacteriaceae; genus Edaphobacter. The sequence goes on along the minus strand of JBDTDX010000146.1, from coordinate 3,622 downwards.
GGCCGAGGTCCAGAGGGTTGCGGGAAACTGGAGGCGCTGCTCATCGATCGAGAGGCATTGGAAGGCATTTTTCACGCTGGGACTAAGGTTCGTATCGAGGAAGCCGTACTGCTTGGCGTCGATGCCTCCGGCCAGCGCAGGCACTCCGAGGGCACCGACGGTGTCCCACACGCCGATCATGCGGACGATGGCCTGGCCGAGCCCACATGCGCCGAGGGTGGCGAGAATCGCGGCGCGGTTCGGCTTGTCGCGATAGGCGGCATAGGCCTGGGTGACGCAGTCGTCGGTGAAGCTGCCGGTGGGCAGGCCGCAGGTAGCGATGAACCCGGCGATGCTGCGGGCGGTGTAGGCTCCGCGGCTGAAGCCGAAGAGGAAGATCTCGTCGCCATCCTCGTAGACATGGGCGATCTGGGTGTAGCCGTCTACGACCTTCTGGAGCAGTCCTGCGCCGGTTGCGCCGCCAATGATGCGTTTAAGGCCGGTTGAACCGGCGCCTACGCCATCGTCGTAGAAGGTAATCTGCTCCGAAGAGACGGTAAGTCCCTTGTACATCTTATAGACGTTGGTGCCGTTCAACGGCCCCTGCCAGGTTCCATCCGCGCAGTATACGATCCGCTTCCCCATACGTCCCTCCATTTTCGGTGCGTCTTCCTTCTAACACCGTTTAGCTTGCGGATACAGTGAAGAACTTGTCCTTTTAAAAGAATTCTGGAAAGCAGCTTATTTTTGTTTGACAAACCATGATGTTCAATTTCATATCCCACCATGCAAGACAAGTGGAATGAGATGGAACGAACGGTGAAGGGACGCGTTTCTTCTGTTGCGTCGGTGACGCTGGCTCTTGGACTGATGCTGCTGACGACCGGGTGCACGATCACCCTGGCACCGATGGCAAAGCACACGGCGGCGTTTTCGCAGGCCACTGCGGTGATTGTGGATCGGTCGGAGGATGCGTACCGGTCGGCCATCGAACTCCATCGCAAGGAAGAGATTGCCAAGGCAGTCCGGGCGTTCAACAACGATCCGAGTTGGAATCCTTATACGGCGCTCGATCACCCGCTACTGACGCAGGATCAGTTGGACGCACGGATCAAGGTGCTCGACGCACTGAAGGTATATGCACAATCGCTGGTGGCGCTCACGGATACCAAGAAGCAGTATGCGCCGCTGGGTACGGCAGCGACAGCGGCAGGGACGAACCTGCAGGCGCTGAGTACGGCGGCTACGCCCGACCTGCAAAAGCTCTTTCCCAGCGCCACTGCCATGACGGCAGGAGATGCCAAGGGGGTGAGCACGGCCCTTGCCGGGCTGGGTGCGCTTTTGATCAACAATGAGGTCCACAAGGCCCTGCCAAAGGTGACGCAGGAGATGAACCCCAATATTCAGACGCTTTGTACGCTGATTGATAGCGATGTAAAGATACTTCGACGACAGGCTGATGTGGACTACCAGTCCCTGATCACGGATGAAAACCAGGTCATTCTGCATAACCAGATCGATCCTGCCCTGCGCCGCGCGGAGATTGGCAAGATGATCGAAATGGTATCGCAGCAGCAGGCAAACGATGCGTTACTGGTGAAGCTGCAAAAAGCCATCGTCACGCTTGCGCTGACGCACCAGGCGCTTGCGGCCGCAGCGCAGGGAAACAATCCCGAGTCCATTAAAGAGCATGTGGTTGATCTGGTGAACGCAGGGCAGGAGCTTGGGAGCTACTACAAGTCGCTACCCAGCGGCTCGTCAAATTGAAGGAGAGAGTGATGGCTAAGTCCGCAGTAGTGCAGGCACCCCCAGTATTGCAGGCCCCCGACCTTGGAGATGCGTATCAAGCGCTTTACGACTCCCTCGGCAAAGCCTATTGGGAGGCCTCCGATATTGATTCGAAAGATTTAATTCATGGTGTGCAGGAGTCGATCGGCGAGATTATCGACACGATCAACGCGCAGCAACTGGCGGACAATACCGCGCTGTTCATAAAGCTTGCGCCACAGATCAAGGCCACCAGCGCGGCGCTTAAGACGATTCAGAGCAAGATCAACGACATTACCAAGAACATCAATACGGCTTCGCTGGTGCTTTCGGGGATTGCCAAGGTGCTTTCGTTGGTTCCGGGCGCCTGAATCAGAGACTAGAGGTTGAAGAGCTCGCGGAGGCGCTTGGTCTGAGAGCGGCTTACGGGGATTTCGGTCTGCTTGCGATCGTCCATGCGGACCTGATAGCTGGAGTTGAACCAGGGCACGACCTCGCGGATGTGCTTGAGGTTCACGACGAAGGAGCGGTGCGCGCGCCAGAAGGTCTCCGGGTTGAGCTGCTCCATGAGCTCCTCAAGGGTGCGGCAGTTGGATTGGCCTTCGATGGCCGCGGTGATCACGTGAATGGCACCGTCCTCGATGGAGGCAAAACAGATCTCCGACTGGTCGACTAAGAGGAGCCTGTTCTGGGCGCGGACGACGATTTTGCCCCAGCTCTTTCCGGTGCGGGAAGTCTGGGACTGTTCCCCAACGAGCCGGAGAAGGGCGTCGAGCTTGGCGTCGCTGGTTGATTCCGCCGGTGCTGTCAGGCGGAGGGAAGCTTTTTCGACGGTCTGTTCTACGCGCTTGCGATCGAATGGCTTCAGGAGATAGTCCGCTGCATTAACCTCAAACGCACGGACAGCATACTGATCGTAGGCGGTGGCGAAGACAATCTGCGGGATCGGAATCTTTTTGTCCAACAGCTTCTTGAGGACGGCGAACCCGTCGAGTCCGGGCATCTGTACATCGAGAAAGACAACGTCGGGCTTGTGCTGGCGGATGAGGTCGAACGCTTCGATACCGTTGGTGCCTTCGGCCAAAACTTCGACCCCGCCCATTGCGTTCAGAAGGTAGTGCAGCTCCTGACGGGCTAGCGGCTCATCATCGACAATGAGTGCGGTGAGTGTCATCGAGAACCATGGTAGTCGCTTGTGCCGTTTCGCGTCAGTAGCGCTGCACTGAAGGGTACGGTCAGTCGCTGTAGGCGCGTAGCCGGGCGGGGGATTGATCTTCTGCCAGATCGTGGCCGCATTGGGTGCAGTAGATGTCCGTGGTTCGTACCCCGCGATAGCACTGGCCGCAGACAGGGGCTATCTGGAACTGGCACTGCGGGCAAAACCGATAGGAGGAAGGAATCTCCGTATTGCAGTGGGGGCAGCGCGAGAGGATCGGCTGCCGCAACAGGAAGTAAACGACCGCGCCGATACCGCCGGGCATCAGGATGACCAACAATAGCCAAAGCGGGGCGGACATGTTGCGCCGCTTTACATCGCGGCTTACGTAGCCGACCAGCAGGCAATAGCTGGCCAGGGCTCCTCCTGAAGAGAAGCCAACTAGCAACCGCCATGGCAGTAACTCGCCACGATGATGCGGAAGAACGCCGTGGAACACATACTGGCTAACGACAAAGGCCACGATCGCAAGAACGACCGACCAGGTAGGGATCAGACGTAATTCCGAGTCGCTTGCTGTTGCCGACTCGCCGTTTGAAGCGTCCCACCAATTGTTCATCGAAGTGCCTCTGCATCAGACTGGCTCCGGCTGTGACGGAACCAGATCATGGCGACCAGAGCGACGGAAGCAGGCAAAAACCAGAGAAGCAGCAGGAACCA
>JBDTDX010000145.1:0-6978 GCA_039922815.1 Granulicella sp. | reverse complement strand
GCGGCCCGCTCTGCCATACCGCTTACATCAGGGATCGAAACCCGCTGCGGACCGAGGCTCTCGATCGTCCGCACCTCCCACTCGTGGCGCACAATGACCCCCGGCGCAGGCGTCTGCGAGATGATGTGTCCCGCCGGCACTGTCGTGGAATAGAAGCTGTTCACCATGACCAGGTTCAGGCCGCGGCTGCCCACCATCTTGCCCGCGTCCACAGCTGTCATCCCCACCAGGTTCGGCACCTCCACCTGCCCCCCGTGGATGGACAGTCGCATGGTGGTGAATGCGACCAGGAAGATCACGGCAATCATGGCGGCTCCGCCAAAGAGGATGTTGAAGAACCGGTTTATTTTCGTTAGGGAAACGCGCATGCTCATCGTCGGTTATCCGTCGCCGGCTCGGGATGAATCAGCAGCCTGTCCACCTCTGGCGCTTCCAGCCGAAAGGCCCCTTCGAGAGCCGTAATCACAACATGTACCCGCGCCATGGGCAGATCGTCCGGCAGGGTGCAGTGACAGTTCACCTGAATGCGGTCGTTTGTCCTTGTCACGATCACCTCGTGAATGTCACGGATCTCCGGAAAGTTTCTCGCTACTCTTCGCAGCCGCATCTCGAGTTGCCGGTTGCGCTCGAGCGATACGGGCTGTTCAATGGTCGCCGGTTCGCTCTCGATATGCGTCAGGATCGTAGCAATCTGCGGAATCTCTCGTCGCATCTCCGCCTCAAGCTGAGTCACACGGTCATGCGCCTTGCAGAGCGGAAGCGTCTCATCCACCTCGAGGTGCTGCTCGACATGCAATTGGCCGTCGTACTGCTGGACACTCACATCGTGGATCGCAAGATTCGATTTCGCAGCCACCGCCCGAATGCGATCATGCACGCTCTCCGCGAGCGGCGCAGTTGGCACCGAATGGACGACCACATCGGCTCCCGGCAGCTGCCGCTGTACCGACTCCGTCGCCTCCTTCGTAATCTGTTCCGACCGCTGGAAGGTGAGATTGCGCGGCATTCCCAGCGTCAGGTCGGCAAAGTAATTCGGGCCCGATCGCCGCGTTCGCACCCGGTCCACCGAAATCACCCCATCGATCGCAGCAAGATCCCGGATCATGTCGCGCCGCATCTGGGCCCGCGTCTCAGCCGGGGTCGCGTCGAGCAGGGTATCGATGGTCCGCCGCGCCAGACGCCAGCTCACCTGCAAAATAATGGCGGAAACAACAATCGCTGCCACCGGGTCGGCCAACTCCAGCCACGTCAGTTGCCAGTGTTGACCCAAGAAGGTTGCCGACAGTCCCAGCAACACTGCGAACGACGACCAGATGTCCGTGCCAAAGTGAATTGCATCTGCTTCGAGCGCCTCGCTGCTGTGCTCCCGCGCCACGCGGTGCAGGTTGCGGGAGCGCGTATAGTCCACCGCAATCGAAAGCAGCAGCACCGCGAACGGCCAGATGGAAGGCTTCAGCGCGAGATGTTCGCGGAAGAAAATACGACGCACAGCCTCCGTAAGAATCCATATGCAGGAGACCAGCATGATGCCCGTCTCGACGAACGCCGAGAGGCTCTCCACCTTTCCGTGGCCGTAGTTGTGGTCTTCGTCTGCAGGGCGGTCCGATACATTCACGGAGAAAAGCGTAATTGCCGCCGCGATCAAATCGATCCCCGAATGCGCCGCCTCCGAGAGCATCCCCAGCGAGCCGGTGAGTAGTCCGGTAAGCAGCTTGAGCAGCGTAATGCCCGCCGCTGCCGTCACCGAACTCAGCGCGGCTGCGCGCTTCGCCATATGCGTCTGCCCGGCTCGCTCGTTGGACACAGCGGAACTCATACGCAAATCCTACATGCTGTCTGTCAGGACTGCGTGCCTGTGCAGCGCGTTACAAAGGATAGTTCAGCGACCCGAGGGAGATTTTTGGGTGGCTTGCCAGGCTTTGGCGTATTTCCAACTGGTGTAGGCGGCATGGTAAAGGTGCAGCAGAAGGCCCTCGCGCCCGTCGAGGAAACCAAAGCGAAAGAAGTAGTTCCATAAGAAAGTGAACTGCGGAACAAAGAAAACATTGACGAGGAAACTGAGCACGCCGCGGCTGGTTTTGCCCTTGGCGACGAGCAGTTCTGCGCCGAGCGTGCTGTAGCGGTTCATGTGCTCGAGATAGCTCTCGAGCGTGGGATAGGCATGGTGGATCAGGTCGAAATCAAGCGTGGAGGTTGCCCCGTCAAAGACCATAGTCTCGTGGACGGGGCGCTCGGCAAAATGGGGCACGGATACATCGGCGGTATCGCGGCGGAAGAGGCGGAGCTTGGGGTCCGGGTAGTAGCCTCCCCGCTTGATCCAGCGGCCTAGAAAAAAATTGCGGCGGCGAAGGTAGTAGGCCTGATAGGGCGGATTTGAGGGAAGCAGGGTGCGGATCTGTTGCTGTAGCTCGTGTGTAAGTTCCTCATCGGCATCGAGCGAGAGAATCCACTGACCCGTGCAGTGCGCGATGGCGATATTCTTCTGGTCTGCGAACCCCTGCCAGGGCTCCTCGAAGACGATGGCATTGAAGCTGCGGGCGATCTCGACGGTGCGGTCAGTGGAGCCGGAATCAACGATCACAATTTCGTCAGCAAACGGAACGCTGGCAAGGGTACGCGGGAGGTTGTGCTCTTCATTCCGGGTGATGATGGCGACCGATAGCAGTGGCGGCATGGATAGAGTTCTCTCTAAGTTTGGATCGCCATTCCTGTTTAACGCATGCGCTTACTGTCCGCAGAAAAGAGCGGGGCGGTGAAAATTTCTAATTATTTAAGCGTAATGCCCGGATCGCCGAGATGGTCGCGGAGAAGTCGCTCCATGAGGGGCGTGAGGGCCTCCCCAGTCTTTGCGAGGACGAACGTGCCGGTGGTCTCGTCCCATTCAAGTTTAAAACTGGTGGCCTGCGCGGAGATCCATACCTGTCGAACCGGGGTGTTGGGGGTGACGACGAACTTGCTGGACCCGTTCTCGAAGATGATGTTCATGACGCCATTGTTGTCTTCAAACTCGAAGCTACCGGAGTCGTCTTCCGCAGCGATGAGGGACTGCTTGAGCGATTCGAGAGCGCGATCGGACTCGCGGCGGAAGGTGGATTCATCCATGAGGCTCATGTGCGTTAGTGTACTCGATGGGTACTGGCTGATGATGGCCGTCAGAGGCTGAGGAGGCAGCAGATTGCAGGTGCGGTTACCGATCAAGCGCTCGCGACTCACGTAAAATGGACTTCTATGAGGATGATGACTTGCTTGCCCGTGCTGGCGGGGATTGTATTTGGTGTTTCCGCATTGGCACAGGGGAATCGCGCATCCGTCACCGTGCAACAACCCGTTCCTCCTGCCTCTGCCCAGCCGCTCGTACCGCACACGATCCATCTTGCAAACGGACGCTCGCTGACTCTGAACCTGCCGGAGGGTTTTACGATTGATCTGGCCCTGCAGGGGCTTCGACGGGTGCGATTTCTGACCAAATCGCCGGACAACCGGATCTTCGTGACGGATATGAATTCGCTCTCCGACAACTTCAAAGGCGCGGTCTACATCCTCGAAGGCTGGAACGATACGACGCATACCTTCGCACGCAAGGTCGCGTATCTGGACCACCTGCGCAACCCGAACAACGTGGTGTTTTATACGGATGCCGGAGGGCAGAGCTGGCTCTATCTGGCGACTACGGACAAGCTGTTGCGCTACAAATACACTGCGGGCGATCAGGCGCCGACCTCCGCGCCCCAGATACTGGCGACCTATCCGGACTATGGGTTGAACTACAAATATGGCGGTTGGCATCTCACGCGCACCGTGGCCATTGCAAATCTGCACGGTCAGCCGAAGCTCTATGTGGCGGTGGGCTCTTCCTGCAATGCGTGCAAGGAAGGCGAAGAGATTCGGGCAACGCTCTCGGTAATGGACCCCGACGGCAGTCACCCTGTCATCATGGCACGAGGGCTGCGCAATGCAGTGGGTTTGATGGCTGTTCCGTCAAACACGTCCTTTCCTGGAGGCGCGTTATTTGCGACCAACATGGGCGCAGACCATCTTGGCAATCGAGCGCCGCAGGATACATTTTTCGAGGTAGATAACGCGCAGCACCCGCTGCGGACGGACACCAACTATGGTTGGCCAACCTGTTACTTCGACGGTGGTAGGGCGCACCCCGATACGCGCATTTCAGCCCCGAAACCAGAGGACCATACGGTTCCAGCGCCACCCGCCGGTCCGGCGCCGCCCCAATTCGATTGTTCAAAGGTTCCAGCGGCGTTTACGGCTTTTGCTGCGCATAGTTCACCGCTGGCTCTGGCCTGGTTTGGCGACGACTCCCCGTTGCTGAAGGACACGTTTCTGGTGGCGTTGCACGGTGCAAGCCGCCTGAGTATCGGAACCGGGTACCGTGTCGTGCGGTTCTCTCCGGCGAATCGCAAGCCCGAGGATTTCATCACGGGCTTTCTGACGAAAGCGAAAGGGAAGCTGATCGTCGCGGGAAGACCGTGCGGCATCCTGCAGACCGGTCCTGACAGCTTTCTGCTCACGGACGATCATGATGGCGCGATTTATTTTGTCCACCCCAGCAGCCACTAAGAGATGCGGTGGAGGGGCTCAACATGCTAACCTTAAGTATCGACTATGACAACCACAGAAACAATCACAGAAGTAGTTAAAGAGCAGGCACACGCCCCGAAGTACACCCGCAATCAACCCTTCCAATGCAAGGTGCTGGTCAATGACCTCCTTACCGGAGCGGGCTCCGAAAAAGAGACGCGGCATGTAGAGCTGTCGCTTGAAGAGGGAATGACCTATCTTCCCGGCGACGCCGTGGGAATCATTCCCGAGAATCGCGCCGAAGCTGTGGACGAAGTACTTAAGGCCCTGGGTTTTACCGGTAACGAGCGCGTGTTGGACCACTATAAGGTCGAGATTAGCCTCGAAGAGGCTGTGCGTACGCGGCTTGCCATTGGGAAGCTGACGCGTGGTGCGGTGGGACAGTGTGCAAAGCTGGCTGCCGGCACCGACGGTTTGAAGGAGATGGTTGGCCCGGACAATAAGGCCCGCGCCGAGGATTATTGCTGGGGCCGTGAGTTTGTCGACCTGATTACGGACTATCCCGGCATCATCAAAGAGCCGCAGCAGTTGTTCAACGTGTTGGCCCGGTTGACGCCGCGCATGTACTCCATCGCCTCGAGCCACAAGGCGCACCCGGACAACGTGCAGACGACGGTGCGCGTGGTGCGGTACGAGACACACGGTCGCGATCGGCAGGGGTTGGCTTCAGGACACTTGGGCGAGCGAGCGGATGTGAACGCCTCGCTACCCATTTTTTTGCACGCCAATGGAAACTTTCGGCTTCCGGAAGATCCTTCAACACCGGTAATCATGATTGGGCCGGGCACGGGCATTGCGCCGTTCCGCTCGTTCCTTGAAGAGCGGCAGGTGCTGGGCGAACCCGGCGACAACTGGCTGTTCTTTGGGGAGCAGCGTGAGCAACTCGACTTCCTGTACAAAGAGCAGTTGCAGGGGATGCACAAGGACGGACATCTCACTTATCTGGATACGGCGTTTTCGCGCGATCAGGCAAAGAAAATTTACGTGCAGGATCGGATGCAGGAGCGGGCGGCCAAACTGTATGACTGGCTCGAAAGGGGCGCCTACTTCTACGTCTGCGGCGATGCGACACGCATGGCAAAAGACGTAGAGACGGCGCTTCTCGACGTGATTGCGAAGGGCTCGAATGGGACGCTCGAACATGCCAAGGAATATCTGGAGAAGATGAAGAAGCAGAAGCGGTACCAGCGCGACGTTTACTAGAGAGCCACCGGCTGGACCTGGGCGAAATCGGTCTCGGAGTAATATAGCGAAGTAGAATTTCCAGCGCCGTTCAGAACGACTTGCCCTTCTCGTCCGCGAGAGGGCCAGCATGAGGCCCATGTCCGAAAGCATTCAAGATCGTGTTCTTAGAGTTATCGCAACGACCCGGCGGGTTCCGCTCGAGACCGTCCGCCCAGATAGTACCTTTGAAGAACTCGGTATCGACTCGCTCGATCGGATCAACATACTGTTCGAACTTGAAGGCGAGTTCGATATAGAGATCGACGACGAGCAGGCGAAACAGGTGACGACGCTTCAGCAAATGATCGAGGGGATCACACAGCTTGTCGATGCGAAGGCGGGCGAGTCTACCTAGATTAGTGCGGTTGGTACTCAGCAGTTCGTTTGGTTGAATGGATTAGTGCTTGTTGCGGTCGCGCAGCCAGGCGGCGGAGCGGGCGATACCTTCTTCTAAAGAGATCTTCGGGGAGAACCCGAAGGTCTCTTTTGCTTTGGTGGTAGGAAACTCCTGGTTCAAGGCCAGCAGCAGGACAGCGTGGCGCGTGAGGAGTGGGCGACTGATGATTCCAAAGAGCCGCCACGGAGCTTCGAAGGCACGGGCTAGTGTGGTGGCGGACTTCAGGCTGAGGTCGATCCAGGGTAGCTTTGTCCCAAGCGATTCGGCAAATAATTTGAGGTAATCGGTCCAGGTGGCGTGGGTGCCGTCGGCAAGGTTGAAGGCTTCGCCAATTGTGGCTGGATGCGCCGAGGCTTCGAGGATCGCATTCGCGACATTATCCACGTAGGAGAAGCCGCCGGGAGCGTTTCCATGGTCGATGGTGGCCATCAGGCGCTGGCGGAGCAGGGTGGCGATCTCAACGGTGAAGTCCTTGCCGCGCGGGCCGTAAATGGTTGCGGGCCGAAGAATCGTGATGGGCAGACCGTGATCCTGATGAGTCTTCCAGACTTCGTGTTCGCCGAGGCGCTTGGTGTTGTTGTAGGGCAATCCGACAGCTTCGCGCGTGGGATGAGACTCGTCGCACGGGATCACCGGATAGCCGTAGACATCGGTCGTGCTCACATGGACGAAGCGTTCTATTGTTGAAGATTGCAACGCCGCATCGAGGAGATTCTGGGTGCCTGTGACGTTGGCGGCGTAGTAGGTGTTCCACGGCGCCC
>JBDTDX010000144.1:0-2423 GCA_039922815.1 Granulicella sp. | reverse complement strand
TTCTGGGCCACCGACGGCGCATGGGCGCCCGAGGTCCACCCCTGGCACGGCCACTTCTATCTCTTCACCACTCTGCACAATACCGCCAAGCCCATCCCGCAGCCCGACCCCGTCGGACACACCACCTACATGCGCGGCACCATCATCGCCAGGTCCGACTCCCCCTTCGGCCCCTTCATCCCCGTCAAAGCCGACGGCCCCATCCCGCCCGCCGACTTCATGACCCTCGACGGCACCTTCTACGTCGATCGCAAAGGCAATCCCTGGATGGTCTACGCCCACGAGTGGCTCCAGAAGATCGACGGCACCATCGAAGCCGTCCCTCTCAAAGCCGACCTCTCCTCGGCCGCCGGCGACCCCATCCATCTCTTCCGCGGCTCCGACGCCCCTTGGATCAACCAGATGATGGTCCCCAGCACCCGCTCCTCCACCTACGTCACCGACGGCCCCGAGCTCTTCCGCACCAAAGACGGCCACCTCCTCATGCTCTGGTCCAGCTACGAACACGCCCACGGAGCCACCCCCGGCCACAGCAGCTACGTCCAGACCATCGCCCGCTCCCGCTCCGGCGAGATCCAGGGGCCCTGGGAGCAACTCACCCCCCTCATCCACCAGGACAGCGGCCACGGCATGCTCTTCCACACCTTCGACAGCAAGCTCATGCTCGTCCTCCACCGCCCCTTCAAGAACGCCCGCGGCAAACTCTACGAGATGAAAGACGCCGGCGACCACCTCGAAGTCCTCCGCGAACGCACCGACCTCGACGGCGACCCCAACCCCTGATCGAAATAGATTTTGTCTTTGTATGGTAGAAGGCCCACAAAACCCGTCATCTCGACCGAAGCGAAGCGAAGTGGAGAGACCCCCGTATTTTGCTGTTGCCGTCGCTCTTTTGTTGTCATTCCCGAAGGGAATCGGCGGTTGCCTTCCTCCACACCAACACCCGATCTTCTCAAGAAATCAGGCAACAGAACGATGCCCCTCAACTCGGATATCTACCTCGTCGGACTTGGCCTCTACGGCCTTCGCCAGCTCACCATCGAGACGGCGGAGGCCCTTCGCTCCGCAACCGCCCTCTACCACTTCACCGAGAAGCAGGACGAGTTGTACTCCTTCAACAGCCGCGTCCACGACATGCGCTCGCTGTATCACTCCCTCAGCGACCACCCCGATGTCTACGCCGCCATCGCCGCAAAACTGATCGACCTGTCGAAGGATCAGCATCCCATTGCCATCGCCTTCGACGGCAACCCCATGCTCTATAGCAGCGTCGCCTGGCAGGTCGCCGCACAGGGAGCAGAGGCCAATCTCCGCGTCGAAGCCCTCGCCGGCATCTCCACCTTCGACGTCCTGCCCATCCAACTCGGCTTCGATCCCGGCGACCTCGGCATGCAGACCCTGGAATCGACCGCCATGGTCCAATACGGCCTCGAGTTGAACCCCTATCTCTCAACCCTCCTGCTCCAGATCGGCCACTTCAACGCAGCCCCCGGCCTGCCCCCGCCCCCACGAGCTGAGGGTGCCTACGCTCCGCTGGTCCATCATCTGTTACGCTATTTTCCACCGGGCCACCCAGCAATCTTCATTCAGTCAGCATCGAGCGCCGATGCACCCACGCTCACGCTCACCACCGAAGTAGCAACGATCGATGAAGTCAGAGATCAGATCCAATCAGGAATGACGCTCTACCTGCCTCGCGTTTCCATGCCGCCAGTCGCCGAGGTCGGAATCCATCAAAGTTGAGGTCTTCGCCCCATGGTTGAACCGGCACTAAGTAAATGGATCGTTGAGAATGCCGAAAAGATCGCAGCTTCCATCGCCATGACGGTCGCCACTTTTCTGGTTGGCAGATTCTGGCAGGGCGTTATCCGCCCATGGATTCAGAACTTTTTCTGGCAGTCCAATAAGAGACTTTCCTCTTCCTACAAAGGCGAGTTCAGGCAGGTGGATGCCAAAGGAGAGTTCACCAAAGACCACACCGACAAGGTCCTCAGCGACCAGATCGAATTGAAGCAAAACGCATCGAGAGTGTGGGGAACCATGTCCGTCCCCGAAGGCAGAGCCACCAGCTATAACTTCGAGGCCACCATGAACGATGGCGTCCTGCGCGGAACATTCGCGAGTGCCGACCCGCAGAAGGAGAGCATCGGCTCCTTTCTCCTCGTCAGGAAATCAGGCTCCAAAGAACTCAAAGGCTGGTGCATCGAACCCATCGAAGGCAACGTCATCGCCTACGAATACAAATGGGTTCCCAAAAGCTAAGGGGAAGCTTTGAAAGTCAGCGCACTGTTTTGGCAGTTGAAGCCACCGCAGCAGGAGCAAGCTCCGTCACCCTCCCCTGATAAAGCGGCCGCGTCTTCTCGCCGTTCACTACGCTGTCTTTCCCTGTTCTCAGTATCTTTACCGGTCCTTGTGGCATAAAC
>JBDTDX010000143.1:0-2074 GCA_039922815.1 Granulicella sp. | reverse complement strand
CAGTCGGACATCAAGAGCAGAGTTCCGACGACAAAAGGCAACGACGAAATCGGCCATCTGGCGCTGACGCTCAACCACATGCTCGACCGTATTGAAAATTCAATGCATCAATTGCACACAATTACGGGATCACTCGCGCATGACATTCGCAGTCCGCTCACCGCCATCCGCGGGAAGTTGGAGATGTTTCTATCAACGGGGGTGCGTCAGGATCAGGCGGAGCCGATCGTTTCAACAATCGATGAATTGGACCGTCTTACGGAATTTCTGAATATGTCTCTGGATGTCGCCGAAGGTAGAGCGGATGCACTTCGACTTCGTCGTATAGCCATCGACTTAAAGCAGTTACTCAGAGTCATGGTGGACCTATACGAACCTTCCATGTCTGAGCGAGGCTTGAGAATCGAGCTGCGGAGCACTGATTCGGTGATGGTCTTGGCAGATGCCGCGCTCCTCCATCGAATGATTGCAAACCTTCTCGATAATGAAATGAAACACCTCATCTCAGGTTGCTCGGTACTCATTGGCCTACGTAGAGAGTGCAATTGTGCAGTGATTATCATTGAAGATACAGGCCCAGGGTTTGCACCTGAAGTCCTGCTAAACGTGTTCGGAGAAAGGGTCAAGGGAGTTGAGTCGAATGGTCATGGCCTCGGCCTCGCATTTGTGGAAGCTGTTGTTCGTGCCCACGGAGGTAGCGTTACGGCATTCAATCGTCTGCGCGGAGGAGCCGTACTAGACCTTCGTCTACCCGCAGAGCCACCTCTCGGCTTCGCCGATTCTCCCCGATTGGCGCATACAGCCAGATGACACTGCGGGTAAGGCGAAAGAAGATTGGTCTATATGATTCACGAAGAAGTTCTGACCCTTTGGCCGATACCCACTACGCGAGATCGTGTGGCCTCGATACAGCCTTCGGCTAACTCATGTCTCAACATGACGGGCGGCTCGTCCAGGGGCTCATCCACCATCTGGAAGGACCCCCTGTGGTAAGGGATGGAAAGTGTCGATTGCAAATGAATGTGTAACTGACACGCTTCTTCGGGCTCAAGCACATGGGTTCGGACGGTAGCCGTTCCAATCTGGGTGAAGCTTGGAATCGACGTTTGGCGGACGGCCACCGGCATCGAGGAAGGCCGGCTCTTGCGGTCGATCAGGAAGGGCGGTAAGGTTCGCGGGGAGAGTTTGAGTGATTGGGCCATCTGGTCGGTCGTCGAGCAGTCGGCCAAGCAGATCGGCCTCGAGCGGTTTGGTGCTCACGACCTCAGGCGGACTTGCGCGAAGCTTTGCCGGAAGAACGGCGGGACCTCGAGCAGATCAAATTCCTGCTGGGTCACTCGTCGATTCAGACGACCGAGCGGGATCTTGGCTCCGAGCAGAATATAGAGATAGCGGTGAACGACAATCTGGGCTTGTGAGCAGGGACAAACATACTTCACATAAGATGAAATCAACATGTGCGACGATCTTTAGAAATGACCATTCCCGATCTTGCCGAATCTCCGAAAGCTCCTGAGAACCTGGTAGCGGAGTTGCGCCAGCTGATCTCTGAGGCCCGACCGCCAAGCGGCAGCGACGGTCAACGTGGCTCTGACCCACACGTACGGGTGGGTGGGTGACCGTATCCGGCGCAGCATACTTGGCAATGAACGCGCCGGCTACGGGGAACGGATTCTTGCGACGCTGTCGCAGCAATTAGTGAACGAGTTCGGCCGCGGTTTCGAGATGATGAACCTTACGCGAATGATGAAGATCGCCGGGAAGGGAGCGCGACGATGCGTTGCGTGATTGAGAATCTATTACCGGACCCGGTTTTGAACTCTCATTTAAACAGGCGTAGGTGAGAAGATGCCCTCGGAGTGAGGGGTATTTATGAGCTATATCCAAGGTGAAGGTCGGAGTCAGGAGACACTGTTTCCAGTGGTGCTGGACGACCTGATACCGGCAGACCATGTATGTCGAGTTCTTGATGCATTCGTCGGTGATCTGGCGATGGCGGAGTTGGGCTTCGAGAGAGCGGAGGCCGCAGAGACAGGCCGTCCTGGATACGATCCGCGCGATCTTCTCAAGCTCT
>JBDTDX010000142.1:0-3850 GCA_039922815.1 Granulicella sp. | reverse complement strand
CGAGATGCAGGCGAGAGATCTCGTCTGCGACGGCGAAGTATTTTTCTTTCGCGGTGCGATAGACGACGTCCGCGTTCTCGAGGCGGCGCATCTTGCGGTTGGTCGGCGTGACGACGATGTCGAGCTTGTAGATGTTGTCGAACTCGGCGGCTTCCGTCTCGGCGGTGCCGGTCATGCCGGAGAGCTTCTTGTACAGGCGGAAGTAGTTCTGGAAGGTGATGGTCGCGAGGGTCTGATCTTCCTTGCGAATGTCTACACCTTCTTTTGCCTCGACCGATTGATGGAGGCCATCGGACCAGCGGCGACCCGGCATGAGGCGGCCGGTGAACTCGTCGACGATGATGACTTCGCCATCTTTGACGACGTATTCGACGTCGCGTTTGTAGAGGTTGTGGGCCTTGATGGCGGTCTCGACGTGATGCTTGAGGTCCCAGTTCTCGGGGTCGGCGATGTTGCCGATGCCGAGGAGTTTTTCAATCTTCTCCCAGCCTTCGTCGGTGACGGTGACGGCGCGGGCCTTCTCGTCGATGACAAAGTCGCCGGACCATGTTTTGTTGTCGATGGTCTCGATGAGTTCGCCGGCTTCAAGCTCGGGGATGATGATGTTGACGCGGGCGTACTTGTCGGTGGTCTGGTCGGTGGGACCGCTGATGATCAGCGGGGTACGGGCCTCGTCGATGAGGATGGAGTCGACTTCGTCGACGATGCAGAAGTACTGGCCGCGCTGGACCTGCTCGGCGAGCTCGAACTTCATGTTGTCGCGCAGATAGTCGAAGCCGAACTCATTGTTGGTGCCGTAGGTGATGTCGGAGTTGTAGGCGTCGCGGCGCTGCTGGTCGGAGAGGTCATGCACGATGACGCCGACGGTGAGGCCGAGGAAGCTGTGAATCTTGCCCATCCACTCGGCGTCGCGCTTGGCGAGATAATCGTTGACGGTGACGACGTGGACGCCCTTGCCAGCGAGGGCGTTGAGATAGCAGGGAAGCGTGGCGACGAGGGTTTTGCCTTCGCCGGTCTTCATCTCGGCGATCTTGCCGGAGTGGAGAACGGATCCGCCGAGGAGTTGCACGTCAAAGTGACGCATTCCAATGACGCGCTTGCCGGTCTCGCGAACAACGGCGAAGGCCTCGGGGAGGACCTCATCGAGCGCCGCTTTTTCGGCAGCGTAAAGTGCGTCTGCGTCATCCGGCTCGACCTTTGCTGCGGCGATGGAGTCGGCGATCCGCTGGCGGAACTCTCCTGTTTTAGCGCGGAGCTCTTCGTCCGAAAGCGCCTGCATGCCCGGCTCGAGGGCATTGATCTGCTCGATGAGCGGGCGGAGTCGCTTGACGGAACGTTCGTTACTGGTTCCAAAGACTTTAGCAAAAACTGTATTGATCAAACGTATGTCCTTCGGGGCAAAATCACCTATAGGACAGTTTACTCGATCTACCCGTTTGCGGAGAGAAGTGACTAGGGCGACGCACTACTGTATCGCTGTTTTAGAGAGCGGCAGGTTCAGGCACCTGACCCGCTGACTGCGCATTCGAGCACAGGCGGTATGATCTTCTAGCGATACAGAGGGTGCCGGAGCGGCAGCCAGGGGAGAACGATGGCAGTGCAGAGTATGACCTCCGGGCGAAACCCGGCCAGCAACCAGGCGGCTACCAATGTCGCGGCGCTCTCGATGGTGACGACTCTCTTTTTTGTGTGGGGGTTTCTGACCTCGCTGAACGACATCCTGATCCCGCATCTGAAGGCGATCTTCGATCTGGACTATGCGAAGGCTACGCTGGTGCAGACCGCATTTTTTGCGTCGTATGCGATCTTCGCGGCACCCTCCGGCAAGCTGGTGGAGATGATCGGTTACAAGAAGACGATGGTCATCGGGCTTCTGGTGATGGCGGTGGGTGCGCTGCTGTTTATTCCGGCGGCGGCTGGGCCTTCCTATCCACTTTTTCTGGGTGCGTTGATTGTTCTGGCTACGGGGATTACGGCGTTGCAGGTTTCGGCGAACCCATATGTCTCCGTACTGGGGCCGGAGCGCACGGCCTCCAGCCGCCTGAACCTGGCGCAGGGGTTCAACTCGCTCGGCACGACGCTTGCACCTTACTTCGGCAGTATTTTGATTCTGAGTGCGGCTCCGAAGACGATGGAGGAGGTGCGGGCCCTGTCCGCAGCGGCACTCCAGAGCTATCGCGTTCATGAGGCTTCGTCGGTCAAGCTGCCATATCTGTATATCGCGCTGGCGCTGGTGTTGCTTGGGCTTTCGGTCGCAATCTTCAAACTACCGAAGATTGAGCAGACGCAGGATTTTCGTCCGGGCGCGGGGCACACCGGCGACAGCATCTGGAGGTATCGGCACACGGTGCTGGGAGCCATCGGCATCTTTGTGTATGTGGGTGCCGAGGTTTCGATTGGCAGTTTTCTGGTGAACTATTTCACGCAGCCGGATACGGGCGGACTTACGGTGCAGCACGCTGCCAAGCTGGTTTCGTTCTACTGGGGTGGGGCGATGATCGGTCGATTTATCGGCTCGGCGGTGCTGCAGCGCTTCAGTCCGGGCAAGTTGCTCGGCATCGTGTCGGTGGTTGCGTGTGTGCTTGTCGGTACGTCGATGCTGAGCTTCGGCGACGTGGCTATCTGGACCATTCTGCTGGTCGGTCTCTGCAACTCGGTCATGTTCCCAATCATTTTTACCCTCGGTATTGCGGAGCTTGGGCCGCTGACGGGAAAAGGGTCTGGACTGCTGGTGGCGGCGATTGTGGGCGGTGCGATTGTGCCTGTGGCTGAAGGCGCGCTGGCGGATCACATCGGCCTGCATCACGCGTTTATCGTGCCGATCCTTTGCTACATCTTCATCGCTTATTACGGGTATAGCGGCTATAAGCCGGTGCGTACGGCCGGCATTCTTAGCGCTGTTGATAACGCCTGAGGACGGCTTCGAGGGAGACGGTTCCCTCGAGTGATCCACGGACGGCCCGGTTGGTGACGGGCAACAAGGGCCATCGCTTGAAGTGCGGCAGCGCACTCGACAAAGGCAAGTCGGGGAACAGGACAGGGGTCCGCTCCGATCCTAGTTTGTCTTCGAGGCGCAGTTCCGGAACATTGGGGGATATGTCAGCAAGTTCCTGCCCGGTGGCAACGTACCATAGGCCGTTGGTGCAGTGGACGAGCACGGCAGGTAGATCGTGCGCGACGCCATATTGGGCGAGCGAGCGCAGGGTCTCGGCGATGGTCTCTGCGCCTTGAAGAATGGGGGCGTCGATGGGTTGCAGCGCATCTTCGAGATGGAGATTGTTTTCTTCGCGCTGCTCCTCCATCGAGGGCAGGTAGAGACCGTCCTGATGGGTGAGCACCTCGAAGATAGGGACTTTCTGGAAGGACCGCGAGATGACGTATGCGATCGTATTCGCAAGAATGACGGGCAGGACAATTGAGTAGTTGCCGCTGACCTCCATCACCATGAAGACGGAGGTGAGGGGCGCTCTGAGAAAGGCGGCGAAGAGGACGCCCATGCCGACCAGGGCATACGATCCGATGGAACCGGTGAGGTGCGGGAAGAAGAGTTTTTCGAAGGAGCCGACGGATGCACCGAGCATCGCGCCGATGAAGAGGGTGGGTGCGAACATGCCTCCTGGTGTTCCGCTGGAGAAGGACAGGGTCGTCGCGATGATCTTGAAGATGCAGAGCAGCAGGAGCATCTTCCACGCGAACTGCGCGTGCATGGCCTGATCGATTGCTCCGTAGCCGGCGCCCATCACCTGCGGCAGGCCGAAGTATCCGATGCATCCAACGAGAAATCCTGCGATTGCAGGATGAAACATCTGCGCGTTGGCGGTCATGCTGCGCAGCCTGGGGCGTAGATAGC
>JBDTDX010000141.1:0-9496 GCA_039922815.1 Granulicella sp. | reverse complement strand
GCATTTCGTAAACCTGGGTCCGTCAAACTTACGGGTTCTCCCTTCGATACGGCGGAGGTTGTTCTGTCGCCGCAAATGAAGAAGTGGGAAACTTCCACCGCGGCGGCAGCGGCAAAGCGCCCGGATGGTGTAGCCAGCCAACCCATTGGCCGCTACGAGACGCATACCACCACCCTCTCCTCACGCACGAAGACCGGCGCAGCAGAACAGCATCGCGACTGGGATGACATCTTCGTTGTGGTCTCTGGCGAGGCTTCTCTTGTCAGCGGAGGTCATCTCGTCGATCCCCAAACCGTAGCCCCAGGCGAGTTGCGTGGAAGTGGCGTCGCTGGAGGAACTACCGTCCATCTCACGGCTGGTTCCACCGTCCACATCAGCCCGCTGGTTCCCCATCAGCTTCTGTTAGAGCCGGGAGCGGTCTTCAGTTACTACGTCGTCAAAGTGAAAGACAGCGTTTCTCGATAGGACGTATAGCGTCGTACCGAACGCCATCGCGGTATCAAATAGTTCCGGCTGTGGCCTAAATAGACCACAGCCGGATTTGTTTTGCCTCGTTGAAATTTACATACAGCGTTTCAATCCGAATTACTGGGAACCTACCTACGGATGATGGCTGGGAGAGGGCACTCCTACGCTCTTGGCACCAGGCTCCAGCAGATCTTCACGGCAGTTCGCAGGAGCATTCACCGGATTACAACGCACCGGCATCCCATCCGGAAACCCAACGGAATAACCACTCCATTGCGACGGCTCAGACAGCGGATAATCCGTGCTGATCATGGTGGCGCCTGACTTCATCAACTCATCGCGCCGCGTCGTATCGTTATTGCGAGCAGCTACCGTGCTATCGTCGGCGCGCGCACGAATAATATAGCCACGCTTCGCCAGCGAATCGATCACCTCAGGCGTCCCGCCATTCTCTTCCACAAACGCTGCATCCGGTTGCCCCGGATTGGAGTTTGTGAACAGCACACGCCCCTCCAGGCTCGGGTGCCCCACGGTATAGACCGGCCCCGCTTTCTTTTGATCCATCAGAAAGATTACCTTGCCTCGAGACTTTGCCAGCGTAGGCCAATTCCCTGCCAGCACCCCAGCCTCAAGCGTCTTGTACTTACCTCGAACCTCGTCCGGCAGCACCATCTCGTCGTCATGAAAAACCGACCGAATTTCCTTGTCCAGCGCATCGAAATCAGCCGTAGTGAACGGCTCCGCCATCACTCCGTTCGGGATTTTCGATGGCCCCGACTTATTCTCAATCAGCAGAAACAGCGGCACATGCTGCGGATGTTCCTTTGACCAATCTCGAATCTCATGGAGACACTCGACAAACAAAGGACAGGAACTACGCTGGTTCACATCCTGCACGTGGATGACCTTGAAGCCCGGCTTGTCCATCTCGTGATGTGGATCAAAGTCTGGATCGGCGGGCAGACCAGCCTGTTTAGTAAGTTCCACAATGCGAGGATGCGCAAACTTGCCACCCTTCGGATCACTGAAGACATCGATCTCAAGTTGTCGCACACCGCCGTCAAGCTGAGGCTTCAGCGACTGGTGGCTGTACTCAAGCGAGGCATAACTCTTCGTATCACGCGCCTTCAAAAAAGCCGCCTCGCTGGGAGCAAAACCCATGTTGTAACTGTTGTGCGTACCTATTACCTGAATCTGATTGAGGTGAATCATTTTGTCTTGCTGGCTCTGCGTCTGCGCGACAGCAAAAGGCAAGGAAGTCAGAGCAACCGATGCAATAGCAAGACAAGCGAGACGATTCATAGAACTCCAGTGTATGCGACACGAAAATGGGCAAGAAGTGGAACCGGCCACTCCTTGCCCGTGTAAGACGGCAAACCAGATCGTTTAGAAAATGATCTTTGCAGCCAACTGCAACTGACGCGCTGGATAAGCCGACGTAATCGAACCAAAGCTCCCATTGGAGATGTTACCGTCTGGAGCCCCATAGTTCACTTGGTTCAACACGTTGAATGCCTCTGCGCGGAAGTCGAAATTTGAGGACTCACTCCACAACCGGAACTGCTTATGGAGACCGAAGTCCGTGTTGAAGTACGAATAAGACCTCAGCTTGTTACGCGAGATATTTCCGTACCCGCTCGAATTGCCAACCGCGACCGAAGGAATAACAAGAACCTTGTTAGCGATCAACGTTGTGTCCAGATAGTTGTTCAACGACGTGGCTGTCTTTACGCGGGCGGATGCAGGTGCCTTGAGGCTCGCATTCGGAATCGTGAGCGTAGGGCGAAGTGTCACCAGGTCCGTTGTGTAGAGCGGGTTTGAAGTCGACGAATTGTAAGTAAAGTTGAAGGGCAAGCCGCTGGTCATCGTATTGATGATCGTCGTCTGCCATCCACCCAGCACCAGGTTCATCACCATGTTGGATTTCCCGCCGAAGTGCCGCCCGTGTCCGTAAGGAAGATCCCACACAATCGACGTCGTGTTGTTCAGCGGCTGGTCATATCCAGACGGACCATAATCGTTACGCGGGTTGGCAAAATTTACGCGGGAGTTGTCGCCATTCGACGTCTCGAGGTGACCCGATGCTAGATCGAATGCACGGCTATAAGTGAACGAATCAAGCAGGTATAGGGCACCCACTCGTTTCTCCACCTTCGCCTGAACCGAGTTATAGGTTGAGGAGTTGCCGCCGTATGCGATTTCGATATCGCCGAACGTCGGCACCGGACGACGAGACTGATACGTCGCGCAGCCCGTGCCATTCGCATTCAGGCAAGGGGCAGCCTGGTTGTAATCCGCAAGAACCTGCAGATGCGTTCCTTTATTTCCGACATAGGCAACATCGAGCAACAATCCCTTCGGAAGCTGATGCTGAAACCCCAGAAAATAACTCTGCACGTATCCAGTAGCAAAGTTCTTCGGGATATAACGCGACGTTACTTTGGCCGGATTGAAGTTGGCGGGTGACGTCAGACCAACTGCATATCCCTGCTGCATCTGCCGGAAGCATTGCGTCTGATCCTGAGTATCCGAAGTGCAACGATTAGAGGTCGTCGGCGACGGATTGTTAATCGATGCGTTGACAACATTTGGACCATTGTAGGTCAGGTTATTTTCGCCACCTGCGCGGTTATATTGCGTATAGCTGATGCCATACCCGCCACGAATTACGAGATCGGTTCGTGCACTGTACGAGAAGCCGAAGCGCGGACCCAGATTCTTCAGCGGCAGATTGACCAGCGCACGATCGTAGATACTGCCAGACTTCGCCTGGATCAGCGTATTCGTCGTCGGATCGAAGTTGGCCAGCTTGTTGTCGCGCTCCCACTGGGGCGTCGCGAGCTCATAGCGAAGACCAACATTAATCGCCAGGGTCGGTGTGACCTTGATGTCATCCTGCACGTACATGAAGTTGAATCGCTGCTTGAGATTCACAACCGTAAAGTTCGTCAGCGAATAAGAGGACTGATTGCCCAAAAGGAAGTCGGCAAGATTGGATGCCTGCGACAACTGGGTGCTTGTGGTGTTACCCGCAGCCGTGTCCGGAGCAGCAACGCTAGCGGCGGCATATCCGCCGGCATAGTTGTCCTGGCCATAGCTCGGGTTGAAGTCATTCACCTGCGTGTTCACAGCCTGATACTCATAGCCGAACTTCATGGAGTGTTTTCCACGCACCCAGGTAAAGTTTGCTTTCGGGTCATAGATCGTCGGGTTCTGGAACTGAGGGCTGGAGGGCTGCGCACCAAACTGCGTAAAACCACTGACGCTTTGCGCGTTCAGATCGCGAACAATACTCGGATCCGTCGGCACGCCATTGGTGATGCCATTTTCAATCAGCAGCGAGGAGTGCCCCTGACCATACGGCGTCTTGGCACCCTGATTCTTCGTGTAGGCAAAACGCACATCAAAAAGTTTCGTGGACGAGATGATCCATGTGGTTCCGCCCGCAATCTGGCGGTTCAGCAAATGCACGTTTGAATTCCCGTTTCCACCAGAGCGGCCCAGAACTGTCGGAGGATCGAAGATCGTCCCACGGTGCTCGCTGTAGCGTGCAAACAGACTCCACTTCTGGTTGAACTTATGATCGACACGACCATCGGCCTTATCGTCCTGGTTGGTTCCGCGCGGCGACGCCGTGTAATTGTTCGCGATCGTGTTAAACGCCGTGGCTCCGTGATTGTTGGCCGGCAGATTCGAAAGCACCGCCTTGGCAAACTGCGTTGCCTGACCGGATATATCCCCTGTATTGAATACCGTTCCCGTAGTCGGATTCGTCAACGTGATCGGCGACGTCGTGCCATTCACGCGATGCAGAAGAAATAGTCCCTGGCGTTGCTCGGCATTCGGCAGAGTTACGGTCGACACCGGGTTGTAAGAGGTCTGACGAAGGCCCTCATAATCGACAAAGAAGAACGTACGGTCTTTGATGATGGGACCGCCGAAAGTTCCTCCGAACTGATTCCGAATAAATACCTGCTTGACGTTTCCGACCGGCTGGAAGGGACCAATCGCATTCAGCGCCGTGTTTCGCAGGTAGTCATATACCTTGCCGTGAAAATGGTTGGTGCCACTACGCGTCGATACGTTGATTACCGCACCCGAGGCACGTCCAAACTCTGCCGAATAATTATTCGTCTCCACGCGAAACTCATTGACTGCATCCGGCGAAGGAGGAATGTTTTCATTGGCGAAGCCCTGGTTGGACGTTCCATAGTTGTTGTTGTCCAGACCATCCAGCAAATAGTTGTTGAACGACGAACGCTGTCCGTTCACATTGAACGAGCCTTCGCGACTTGAAAGACTCTGGTTCTCCAGAGTCGACTTGCGGACTCCCGGCGCTAACAGCACCAGGTCGGCATAGGATCGCCCATTCAGTGGCAGGTTTTCGATCTCGCGTGCAGCAACAACCTGGCCACGCGAACTGGTCTCCGTCTCCAGAAGCTGCGCAGCAGAGGTTACCTCAACCGTTGTAGAGACCGCGCCAGGATGAATGTTTACGTCGACACGTTGACGGGCGTTTGTCGCGACGTTGAATTGGTTGGTGCGCGCACCTTCGAAGCCTTCTGCTTCGGTGGTGATGACATAGTTTCCGATGGCCACCGAGCTGAACTCGTACTTGCCTTCGTTATCGGTCTTCAAGGTTTGTGCGACATTCGTTGCGACGTTCGTCAACTTGACCGTGGCATTGGTCACCCCCGCGCCCGAACTATCGCGAATGTACCCAAGCACCGACGCAGATTCAAACTGCGCATGCAAGCTTAGGGCACTGAAGATAAGACACAGCAACGCTACGCCATTCTTCCAGGCCGACATCTTCCACTTCTTACTCACTGAGAGATCCATAAATTTTTGTAGCCTCTAATTTAATTAATTCATTGTTAAAATTGTCATCGGAATACCGCGTGTGCCGGTATCCCGATTCTAGTTAAGCATACGGCGGCAACTCTTGTCTCACCATGCATAAATGCCATCAATTCCTGCGATGGTTCTGCTATCAAATCTTAACTTGACAGTGCATTGTGACAGTGAATATGAGATGAAATATCGGCGGGAAAGAAGTAACTACCAGAAGTGTAGGCGATGGCTCGCTGTTGACTCAGTGGGATAGAAGTCAGACACTCTCCACACTCTTAAAATATTTGAAGCCGCAAATCAGCAATAGTGGAAGTCGGCACAGCAATATTCGAAAAAGTCTCGCGGAAACGTGCCGGCACTCCTTGCTGATCCCGGAGTTGTGTTCGGGCCGGAAGATAGGGAGTGTTGAGCAACTTGAAAAATTTGGGTACGCGAACAAGTTAGGCGGTCTCGATGCTGGAGAACACACCGCAGGCCTCCCGAGCAATGCCCGCAATCTGAGGGTGCTTTCAAAACGTAGTAGTACCTGTAGAACCTCCAACATTACTTTTTAATCGACAGATAAGGTCCGCTAGACGTCCGAGATGATGCGGGGTTCCGAAAACTTTCCAAACCCCCTACCAGGAGAAGCACCTCGATCAGTTAGAAATCCGGTGCGCAGCTACCGAGAGAATTGCGCCCGCAAAGCCGCTATTCGCTCGGTATATGCCCAACTACCGGAGCGCATCGCCGGCCAGACGATTCTGAAACCCCGATTTTGATATGCTTAAGCGTTGTTCCTTGGAAGCCTATGCCTGAACCCAGAGCCAGAACGCATCATCGCAATCGAGTCGCCAGCACCTTTTCCGAGGAGATCGGCGCGATGCTCGAAGGCGAACTCTCCGACCCCCGCATCGCCCCCAGCTACGTCACCGAGGTTGTCCTCACTCCGGGGGGGAAGTCCGCCCGCATCTTTGTCGCAGTCCACGGCAACGCTACCGAAGAAGACGAGACGCTGGCCGGCCTGATGGCGGCACGCGGCTACATCCGCTCGCAGCTTCGCTATCGTATGGGCGTTCGCCACGTTCCGGAGCTCACCTTCGCGATCGATCGTTCCGAAAAGATGACTGGCCGCATGGACGAACTGTTGAGCAGAATGCGTAAACGCGACAAGAAGCGTGCCGACGCGGTCCAGGCCGCCGAGGCCGTTCAGGCCGTTGCGGCAGCCGAAACAACCCAAGCTACTCCCGAGACGCCCCCCAAGCTATGACCAACCAGGAAGCAATAAGCGCGTTGCTGGAGACCCTCCACGGCCATAAGCGCTTTGTCGTCACCGCCCACGCTCGGCCAGATGGCGATGCAGTGGGGTCATCCCTGGCCATGGCGGAGGTCCTCGACCAGCTTGGCTACGAGGTCGAAATCGTCTTCGCCGATCCGCCTCCAGAGGTGTTCGCAACCCTGCCGAACATCCAGCGCATCCGCCACTCCTCCTATGTTGGCAAGGGCAGCACCGCCGTCATCGTCCTCGAGTGCGACAGCATTGAACGCACCGGCCTGCTCGATATCAACGATCATTTCCTCATCAATATCGACCACCACGCGAGCGGCCGCCACTTTGGCGCCTTCAACTGGATCGACGAACATGCCTGCGCGGTTGCCGCCATGGTCTACCGCATCGCCGAGGCCGCCAAAGTCGAAATCACGCCCTCCATGGCCACCTGCCTCTACACGTCTATCCTCTCCGATACCGGCGCATTTACCTATCCCGGAACCACTGCGGAGACCTTCGAGCTGGCCCATACCCTGACCCTGAAGGGGGCTAATCCCAGTCAGATCGCCCGCGATGTTCTCTTCTCCGCGTCGTTGGGCAAGGTCAAACTGCTCGGAGCCGCGCTCGCCAACCTCGAATGCGAAGGCAGGATCGCGTGGAGCTGGGTCACGCAGAAGGATCTCGATCGCACCAACGCCGTCGCGGAGGATTGTGAGGGCGTCGTCAATCACCTCATCAGCATCGCCGGTGTGGAATCGGCCATATTTCTTCGCGAACTTCCCGCAGTCGATCAATTCCGCGCCAGTATTCGCAGCAAAGGCGGCGTAAACGTCGCCCTGATTGCGGAAACCTTTGGCGGAGGCGGCCATCGTACCGCCAGCGGATGTACCCTCGACGGTCCGCTTTCAGTCGCCACAGGGCGCATACTCAAGCAGCTTCGAGATCAACTCTGTTAGCCTGAGGGCGCTCAACCAAACTTGATTGTGATTGAAACTCCCCCATCTGCCGACCCCAACGATCCCAAGGCCCAGGGACCAGTCTCGTGGATGGGCAGGCTTCGTGCCCTGATCCGCTCCCCCGCGCCCAAAGAATTTGCAGTCCTCTTTATCGTCACGACCTTCCTTCTTCTCTACGGACTCGTCCCGCTGTTCGGAGGAGATCAGCTCGGCCTCGTCGGTGCCGATGAGCCGCGCTACGCACAGATCGCGCGCGAGATGCTCGAAGCGCACTCGAACGCCTGCCACGAAGTTCACGCCAAGATAACCCCTCGTGGCTTTCACGTGGTCGACTTCGAAGACTCCTTTCACTGCCTCGTCGGCGGTACGATTACGCCGATTCTCTACGGACAGCCTTGGCTCGAAAAGCCCGCCCTCTACTACTGGCGTGCCATGAGCTTCTTCAAGGAATTCGGCATCTCCGACTGGTCCGCGCGGCTGCCCTCGTCTTCGGGCGCGTTCTTCCTGATCCTGCTGATCTTCCTGCACCTGCGCCGTTTCCGGCCTGGGGGCCACCTCGACGCCGCACTCATCACCGCGTCCTGCGTAGCCATGGTCAGCTTCTCGCGCGGAGCTTCGACCGATATGCAACTGGCCGCGCCCTTCTGTATCGGCATGCTCGGCTGGTATGCCTGGTATGAGACCGGAAAGAAGTTCTGGCTCTTCGACCTCTACTTCTTTGGAGCGGCCGCCACGCTTGCCAAAGGCCCCGTCGCGCCCTTTCTCGCCTTGGCAATCATCATTCTCTTCCTGGGACTGAGGAAGGAGTGGTCCGCCTTAAGGCGAACGATCTGGATCCCCGGCCTGATCCTCTATTTCGCCATGGTGCTCCCGTGGTATATCGCGGTTCAAAAGCGAAACCCGACATTCTATCGAGCGTTCTTTCTGGAGCACAATCTCGAGCGTTTCGCCTCCAACCGCTATCAGCACCACCAGCCGTTCTGGTATTACTTCGCCATCCTGCTCGTCGCACTGATGCCCTGGACGATCCTCGCCCTGCGCGCTCTCGTCGACGCCCTTCAGGTCTCCATCGCCGAGTGGAAGGTGCGGCACAAACCGCAGCGATATCTCGGCCACGTTCGCGCCGGCGACGCCTTTCCCGAATTCCTTGTCCTCTGGGCTCTCTTTCCCATCCTGTTCTTCTCCTTCTCAGGATCGAAGCTGCCCGGCTACATCCTGCCGTCCATCCCTCCCCTCACCATCCTGACCGGCGATTATCTCTACCGCATTCGCCGTGCCGGTCTGCCGCGATGGCTCCACTGGTCACACGCGTCGCTATGCGCCATCCTGGTCTTCGTGCTGCTGCTTGCACCGCAGCATATGAAGTACGACACGCTGGTGCCTCCCGTCCGCTGGCTCGTGATTGCCACCCTGTCTGCACTCGCCATCGGCGCAATCGTCTTCCTCATCATCCGGAGATGGGGCGTCGCCCAGGTACGAAACGCGACACTGCTACCCATCGTCGTCTCTCTGGTCTTTTTGCTGGGCTTTCATGGCAAGGAGCTCGACCTCAGCTACTCCGCGCGTCCGCTGGCACGCCAGATTCAGGCGCAGGCTCCCCACGTGAAGATCGTCGCCGCCCTGGGCGTCCGGCGAGATATTGAATACGGATTAGCCTTCTACCGCAATCATGAGCTCGTCCATTACGGTGCCGATGGTGTTCCCGCCGAGGAGCATCTCCTCGTCGCCCCCGCCAATGACTCCGCCGAACTGCAGCAATGGCTGACCGGCCGCATCTACGAGCCGCTCTTCCTCTACGAGTCGCAGGGGCTTGAGGTCTATCGGGTCTTCCCCGCAGCAGGTGTCGAAAAGTAAACGCCTCCGCCGTTTGCTGCCAATCCAGCGTCCTGCCTGAGATAATCTCGAATCAAGGCAAGAGACGCATCATGACCGTCGCAACCCAACTCGAAATCCTCGACCTGCGACACTT
>JBDTDX010000140.1:0-2959 GCA_039922815.1 Granulicella sp. | reverse complement strand
TGCTTACCATCACTGGCGCGGTGCTTACCAAGATGGACGGAGATGCACGCGGCGGCGCTGCTCTCTCCATTCGCCATGTGACGGGTGCGCCGATTAAGTTTTTGGGAACGGGAGAGAAGCCGGACGCCTTCGAGCCCTTCCACCCCGACCGCATCGTCGGCCGCATCATGGGCCACGGCGACATTGCCACGCTGCTCGAGCGCGCCGAATCCACGCTTGACCGCGGCAAGGCCGAGCAGTTCGCCAAGAAGGCCCTCTCCGGCGACGGTTCTACGCTTGAGGACTTCCGCGACCAGCTTCGTCAGATCAAAAAAATGGGTTCGATGAAGTCCATCCTCAAGATGCTGCCGTCGGTTGGGCCTTTCTCTGGCATGGCGCAGGCTGCTGAGAATGTTGATGAGAAGCAGTTCTCCCGTGTCGAGTGCATCATCAATTCGATGACCGACAAGGAGCGCAAGGACCACGAGATCATCAACGGCAACCGCCGCAAACGCATCGCCAAAGGCTCCGGCACCTCAGTCCAGGAGGTCAACAACCTCCTCCGCCAATACGCCCAGATGCGCAAGATGTTCAAAACCATGGGCGGCGGCATGACCGGCGGCATCAAAGCCCAGCAAAGAATGATGTCCCAAATGCAAGGCAAACAAAGATTCGGAAGATAGAGAACCGATTACATGAGGTGAGATTTGGATGTTTCTGTCGATTGATGCTCTCTGCCAAGAATTTGGATTGGACAATTCAAAATCGAACCAAGATTTAGCTGAAGAGCTTATTCAGAGGAGAGTTCGATCCCACCCCGATAAAACTGGAGGGGCATTTGCCAGCAAGCAAGCTGAATCAACCTTCCATCGCTTATCCGAAGCAATTTCGTACTTGCAAAGCTCTAATCAAAATGGTCTGCAATCTTATGAATCTATTGAGATTCGCAATCTCACAATCAAAGTAGCAAATCTTCAAACTTCAATAGAGAAGCACTGCATTGGGAACTTTTCCGAACAAAAAATTGATTTTGAGATCAAACAGCAGATTTCACGATCCTTCAGAACTATACAGATAGGCTCCGCAACCTTTGCAGCAATAAGCGGCAGCGTCATAGCTTTGTCAGGAAAACTATCTTCAAATCCAGTTTTATCGCCTCTGCTATCACTTTTAGTAGTCAAGATTGCTTTGCTCTTCGTACTCTGTATATCCTGTCTGGCATTTCTTTATTCATGGGTCAATGAACAGAGGCTTAAGGGCTTAACAGACTTCTTACTTTCGGCTGATGGTCTAGCGACTGTCGTTTATTGGTGCACTAACAGTGGGCGCGATGAAGAAACAAAGCTGCAAATTACGAAACGCCAAATAGCTCAGAAGATTATGGATATAGGAGAACCTTGGACGAAATCAAAATTCATAAGACGTATAAAGAAGTTCTTCGCTATTCAAGTCTCGTCCCAGTTTGCATATCAAATTGCTGAAGCCCAACTTACAAAGCTCCTAGAACGGAATGTGATTACGAAGGATGGGATAAAGGGAATAGATCCGCTCTATCAGATCGAACAATCTAGAGCGGAAGAAATTGCACAAGACAGATATCTGCACTATCATCCCCAATTTTGGGGCTTATTCGGTTGACAGGTACGATAAAATACCTCCAATGCCGGAGGCCAGCATGATTGACATCACCAAAGACATCCAGCCCCTCACCACCTTCCGCAACAACTCCGTCGAGTTCATGCAGCAACTCAAGGCCACCAAGCGCCCCATCGTTCTCACCGTCAACGGCAAACCCGAAGCCGTCGTGCAGGACGCCGCCAGCTACCAGCGCCTCTTGGATATCGCCGCAAAAGCAGATGCCCGCGAAGGCATCCGTCAGGGCCTTCAAGATGTAAAGGACGGTCGCACCCGTCCAGCAAAAGAGTTCTTCGATGAGTTCCGCAAAAAGCACCGCATACCACGTTGAGTTGGCCGAGCGAGCCATGCTCGATCTCGAATCCATTTATGCCGAGATCGACGCAGAAAATTCACCAGCAGCCCTGCGTTGGTATGTCGGCCTTGAGGAGATTATTTTCAGCCTCGATCAGCTTCCAGATCGAGGCACCCGCACCGAAGAAGATCGCAAACTGCGCCAGCTCCTCTACGGCAGCAAGCCCCACATCTACCGCATCATCTACTCCATCAACCGCCCAGCGAAGCAGGTAACCGTCGTACACATCCGTCACGGTGCCCGAAACAGCTTCCAATAAATTCAGGAGGAACAAAATGCCGGGTGTCACCCACAAACCTCGTCCAGCTCTACGCGTTCATGGTGAGCTCCGTGGCGGGGGGGCCGACGGCCACTGTAGCTACAAATTTGTCACTACACTTTTTGCGTTTTTTGGTAGTTTGAACTCATGACGTTGTCACTTTTTGGGAAAGTAGCAGTGGTTGTAGGGGGCACCTCCGGCATTGGCCGAGCCCTTGCCATTGGGCTGGCGGAGGCTGGGGCGGATGTTGTTGCTACGTCGCGATCGGCTGAGGGGGTGGAGTCGGTTGCTGCGGAGATCGAGCGGGTGGGGCGGCGTACCCTGCGGGTGACCTCCGATGTGGCGCAACGCTCTACGCTCGAAGAGGTACGCACGGCAGTGCTTGCGGAGTTTGGGAAGGTGGATATCCTGATCAATTCCGCGGGGATTACGCGGCGCGTGCCGACGCTGGAGTGTACGGAGGAGACGTGGAACTCCATCCTCGACATCAACCTGACGGGGACGTTGCGAGGGTGCCAGGTGTTTGGGAGCGCGATGCTTGCGCAGGGTAGCGGTTGCATCGTCAATATCGCTTCGATGGCGACCTTTCTGGCGTTCTATGAGGTGGCGGCCTATGGCGCGAGCAAGGCGGCGGTGGGTGCGTTGACGCGGTCGCTGGCGGTGGAGTGGGGGCAGAAAGGCGTCCGCGTGAATGCGATTGCGCCGGGCATCTTTCCGACGGCGCTGAATCG
>JBDTDX010000139.1:0-2835 GCA_039922815.1 Granulicella sp. | reverse complement strand
CGCGGGTAGTCGAGCGAAAGGTTGATCTCCATCAGGTGCGAGTCCCGCTCGTGAATCTCCCCAGCATGATTCACATACAAGCCCTTGATCGCATACGTGATCCGATACACCTCAGGCGGCATCCCCGCCGTCCCGGTGATCTGGATCAGCGGCCACGCAGCAAACCGCTGGCGCAGCGCGTCATAGTCGATCTTCAAGCGGCGAATACGCGGAGAGGCCATGGAATCAGTAAGGATTGCCGGGCCGATAAGCCCGCTTCATCTCGTTGATGTGGTTCAGGTGGTACTGAAAATAAAGGCTCGTGAAGAAGAAGGTCATCACCCCATTCAACTGCAAACCGATCGGATCTGTCTCATTGAAATGCTTCAACAGCGAACTCCGCATCACGAACGGATAGACGAACCAATTCAGTATCAGCGACGCTAGCCCGAAAAAAGCAGTCAGGCCGAGCAGGGGAGTGAATCCGTGCTCAACCCCTTTGTTCCCCATCAGCGTCACCACTCTGACAACAGAGACAAGAATATTCAACGCCGCGATCACGAGGATCACGATATACCACTGCATCGCCTTACTCTCCGGCTGCACCTTCTTCATCCAAAGTGCCTGCACAAAATTCCACGCAATGTTGAATAAACCGCAGGTCACGAAGTCGAGCAGCAGCACCAGTCCCCAATTCAAATTCGGCGCTTCAGGAAACTGCGGCATCGCCCCCGCCGCATAACCCGCAGGAAGCGCCGCCGGCTGCACCGCAATCGTCCCCACCACCCGCGCCACCGGAATCCATTCCGTCGCGCCCTCTGCCAGCGCAAAGTCCGTCAGCAGAATATTTCCCGTCCCCACATACCGCTGCACATCCGCTAGCGAGTACGGTCCAAACTCCTGGCCGTCGCGCGCAATCTTATAGGTCAACGTCGTTCTCCTTAGCAGTCAGTTCAGCAAAACCCCATCGTCGTCCCGCATCACCGTGCAGGCTTCTACGATAGCCCAAATCCAGGTCACAATCGACGCCCAAAAACACGTACACACCGTAACGCAAAGTTGGATCACTGCCTTCTTCGTATATCCGGCATAAAAATTGTGCGCCCCAAAGCTTCCCAGGAACACCGCCAGCAGCACAAACGCCACGCGGCTCTTCGGCTGCACGTAGCCGCCATACCCATACGCATAGGGCGCCACCGCCGGCACACCTGCCCAACCATATCCCTGCTGAGAATAAGGCTGCATTGCCATCGGTGGCGGCACACTCCCCGGCGGCATCGGAGGAGGCGGCGGCGAAGCCAGCGCCCCCGCAACCGGAAACATAGCCACCGGCTGTCCCGGCTGAAGATCCCCCGCCCCCACGCTGATCTTCGCCTCATCCGCCGGAGCCGCCGCGCACCCAAAGATCGTGCACCCGCCGTTCTCCGCGAAGCAGTCCGCATGGTGCGGCGTACCGCACGACGGGCAGCGCGTCACCTCATCCTCAGCCTCGAACGCCGCCCGGCAATAAGGACATACCTCCGCAACCGTCACCGCTGTTTCTCCTGATATCGAAATCCATACCGCCCAATCCGTAACACCGCGCCTGTCGTCAGCACCTGCGTACCGCGCACCGGACTTCCGCCCACATACACCGGCCCATTCGCCGTCACCTGCACCCGCGAACCCTTCAGCGTCAGCGTCGCATGAGCAGGCAAAATCTCTGCATCCTTAAACAAATAAATATCCGCCTGCTGATTCGATCCCAGCGTCGTCACCGGCTTATACAAAATGAACTGCTTGCCCGCCAGCGGCCCCGCCGTCACATACAACCAGCGATCCTTCAGCGCCGACTCCACCAATCCCATCGCCACGCCCGTAGCCAGCCCCAGCAGCGCAAACCCCACCGCCCGGCTCGGCGCTCCGCCCTTCGATAAAAACGCAATTGGATCGAAGACCAACCCACCCACCAGCGCCCCAATCGCCCCACCCAGCGCACCGTACGCGGCCTTCTTTCCTGACCGCCCTACAATCCCGTACACCACGCCACCCGCCGCGCCAAACGCCGCCCACGCCACTCCGCGCACCACCCACGCCGCCGGATTATGAAACGACTGCACCCCCGCCGCCGAGATAATCCCAAGCCCAATATTGAACAAAATATTCGCAATAAAATTGAACACGAATCCAAACACCAGCCCCAGCGGCAGCGCCAGTCCCAGCCGGATCAACCCCTTCCGCAGCGACCGCTCCACCAGGCTCTCCGCCACGCCGAACCCAACGCACATCAACGCCACAATCAGCGGCAGCAGCCACACATTTCCCACCGATGCGCCCCCGTTCCATTGTCGAGAAACGCGGGCTCGCAGATCGCCCATCCAAGCAGCGCGCCCAACAACCCCGCGCTCCCCAGGTAGAGCCAGCCCTGCAGCCAGACGCTCGCTTTATCCTCCGGCATCGCCGGATCGTCCGGAGTGTCGTTGATGCTCCCATACACCGTCGCCCCGCTCGTCGAAGTCGACGTCGCAATCACCGTCGCACTCGGCAACGTGATCGCATCCAGGTCATCCAGCGTGACCTTCAGCACACCATCATCAGAGCCCTTCGCCGCATTCGGAAATAGAGGATCGCTCACTTCTTCTCCCTGGTCGAACCGTTTGGTGTTGCCGCACCGTTCTGCGGAACAGGTGCCGCAGCAGGTATCTGCGACGAAGGAGCACTCTCACCCGCCGCCTGCCCCGTCTTCAGTGTTGACGCATCAATCGGCGTTAGCCCAGTCCGCGGGTCCACAATCACATACTTCTTCGTTTGCGGGTCCACATACACAATCCCACCCGTCTTCGGATCATGCAGCAGCGGCTGCCCGGTCATCGGATC
>JBDTDX010000138.1:0-6454 GCA_039922815.1 Granulicella sp. | reverse complement strand
GCGCCCGGCGGCGTCTGAACGATGATGAGGAAGTAGCTCTGATCTTCGGCTGGCACGAAGGCCGTCGGTACATGGTTATACATGTACACCGTTGCCGCCAGCCCTGCTACGAAGAGAACCGCGAAGGCATAACGCATCTTCACAATCCAGGTCACCATAACAGCGTAGATGCTGATGCCCTTTTTGATGACCTTGTCGATAAGGCCAAGCAATCCCCCATGGTGGCGTTCC
This sequence comes from Granulicella sp., assembly GCA_039922815.1. Lineage (GTDB taxonomy): Bacteria > Acidobacteriota > Terriglobia > Terriglobales > Acidobacteriaceae > Edaphobacter. The sequence continues at coordinate 6,223 of JBDTDX010000138.1, read as the reverse complement.
GGCTTGAGCAAGATGGCGGCCAGGGCCGGTGAGAGCGTAAGCGCATTGAACGCGGAAATCGCAATGGAAAACGCGATGGTGAGCGAGAACTGCTTGTACAAAATTCCTGTAGTTCCCGGGAAAAAGCTCACAGGAACAAATACCGAAATCAGTACAAGGGAGGTCGCAATCACAGCACTCGTAACTTCTGCCATCGCGATTGAGGTGGCTTCATGAGCATCATGAACGAGACCGTCACCGGCCTTAGCGAGGTTGTCAGCCAGATGGCGCTGGACATTCTCAATAACGACGATTGCGTCGTCCACGACCAAGCCTGTAGCCAGAGTAATGCCGAACAAGGTGAGCGAATTAATTGAGAACCCGAAAAGCTTGATAAAAGCGAAGGTGCCGATCAGCGAAACCGGGATGGTCACCGCTGGAATAATTGTGGCCCGCCAATCCTGCAGGAACAGGAAAATGACGATGATCACGATAACGACTGCTTCGCCAATCGTGGTTACAACCTCTTTAATGGAATCACTGACCACGGTCGTCGTGTCGACGGCGACAATGTAGTCAAGACCTGGCGGAAAAGATTTCCGCAGTTCCTGTAGCACGGCTCGGCATTGCTTATCCACTTGCAGCGCGTTTGCGGTTGAAAGTTGCTGAATACCAATGCCGACCGCTTCACCACCAGAAAATTTAAGGTCTGTGTTGTAGTTTTCTGCGCCGATCTCGGCCCGACCAACATCCTTCAAAAGCACCAAACCATTTGCAGACGAACTGTTCTTGAGGATGATGTTCTCGAACTGGCGGGGATCGGAAAGCCGCCCGACCACACGAACAGCCATCTGAAAATTCTGCTTCGCGTCGGCTGGCGGTTGACCAAGCTGACCGGCAGCCACCTCGACGTTCTGTTCAGAGAGTGCACTGGTCACATCGAGTGCAGTCAGGCCGCGCGCAGCAAGCTTTGCAGGATCGAGCCAGACTCGCATGGCATACTTGCGCTCGCCGAAGATCACCACCGCACCCACGCCCGGGACCCGTTTCAGCGCATCGGCAACGTATACGTCGAGGTAATTAGAGATGAATCCTGAGGAGAGGCTATGGTCGGGCGAAATGAAGCCGGCAGCAAGAACAAAGTTGCTGTTTGCCTTGGTGATCGTGATCCCTGTGTTGTTGACCACGGCCGGCAAGCGTCCCTGCGCGGAAGACACCCGGTTCTGCACATCAACCGCTGCAATGGAGAGATCGTAGCCAGTCTGAAAGGTGACGGTGATGGATGAGGTTCCATCGTTCGAGCTTGTCGAACTGATATACCGCATCCCCTCCACACCATTGATGGATTGCTCAAGGATGGTCGTAACCGCAGACTCCACATCTTTGGCGTTCGCTCCGATGTAGTTACAGGTGACGATCACCTGAGGCGGCGCAAGCTGCGGGTAAAGCGAGATGGGCAGCGTGGGAATGCAAATGGCGCCTGCCAGGATGATAAGCAACGCGCAAACAGTTGCGAAGATCGGACGGCGAATAAAAAAATCTACCAAGACAAACCTCTATCGAGCGGCTGGCTCCCGCAAAATCGGGGAGGATGGAGCAACGCAGCGAATCCGTGGACCGCCGGAGAACGAGAAACTATCCCAGCGGTTTTACCGGTGCGCCTTCCTGGAGAAACTGAATGCTGGAGAGAATGACTTTATCCCCCTCGTTCAGACCGCTAAGAACGGGATAGTTGTTGCCGACCGTCTCTCCAAGAGTCACTGCCACCTGGTGTGCAACATAACCGTCGCCATGTCCAGAGGGGACAGCTACGTAGACAAAGGGCTGCCCTCCGATGCGGACAACGGCAAGGATCGGCACCACGGGCTGCGAGGATGTCTTCCAGGTAACCCGCGCGTTGACGAGTTGCTCATTGCGAAGCCGCTGAGCTGTGCGGGGTATCTCGGCCTTGGCTAGTATGCTCTGGAGGCCATTGTCAACCTGGGGCGAAAGGAAGCTGATCGTAGAGTGCGTGAGCACGTTTCCAGAGGCATCCAGAATATCGACCGGAAGCCCCGTGCGTACGAGGGAGGCGCGTTCCGTCGGAAGGTAGATATACGCTTCGAGATCCGCATTCTCATCGACAGTAGTCAACATGGTCGTCGGAGATACGTAATCGCCAATGTGAACCGGAATATCTCCCACAATCCCCGAGAAAGGCGCGCGAATTTGATAGTAAGCCAGCTGCTGCTGTTGTGTTGTGGTCAACGCAGCACTGGACTCGTAGTCACCCTTGGCGTTCTGGAATGCCTGCTCTGCCTGATCGTAGGTAGCCCTTGAGGTAACACCAGCCTCAAACAACTTCTTCTGGCGTTCAACTTCGGTCTGGTTGTACTGGAAAACCGCTTTCTTCTGGGCCTGCGTTCCTTCCTGCGATTGGACAGCTGCCCTTTGCTTGAGAGGATCAATCTGAATCAAAAGCTGCCCGGCTTTGACTGCGTCTCCGGACTTGACCAGGATGCGCGTTATGTTCCCGTCGACCTGAGACTGCATGGTCGAAGAGCGACGACTCTTAATGGTCGCCACATAAGTGTCCGTGGTCGGCACGCTCGTCAGTGAGACTGGGGCGACCTTGACCGGCATAGCCTGCGGAGGAGGCGCGGTCGGGGCAGGCTTGGAGCAGCCGACGATGAGACTGCCTGCGACTACGAGCAGAGGAATCGAACGGCGGAGACTGGATGTCAAAAGCAATGCACTTCTCCTTGTAAACAAGACAAATTGAAAGCTGAAATCTCTTCAATCAATCGATACGTAATTCAGGTAAAAAGATCTTGCGACCGAGTTGGAGCACAGAAACTCGCAATGTGCTGGAGCCGACTTCAGGCAAAACTGTTCAGTAGCTGTTTTAGATGACGGTCAATGTCGGCTCGATGCGTTTGTTGCACAGAACTTTATTAATAAAATAAAACCGGTTGGGAAATACCGTGGGCCTTTTGCACTCAAAAAGCGCTAATCCCCAAAGGAAAAGGGGTTAAAGTCTTTCTGACGGTCAAATGTGTCCACCTTTTCGGCAACTTTTAATCCATTGATTACAAGATAGGTGAGCGGAGTCGCCAACACCTCGTAACCAACTTTGAGGAAATATGCGGTAGCGATGAGATTCAGGAGCGTATGAGCTGAATAAATCCCACCAAAGGTAAGGACGGTCACCAAGATCGTATCCACAGCCTGACCAACAATGGTCGAACCGATCGTGCGCGTCCATAATTTTCGGCCATTTGTGAAGAGCTTGAGCCGTGCCATGGTGTAGGCATTAGCAAATTCGCCCGCTAAAAATGCGATAAGGCTGGCAGCAAGAATGCGTGGCACAAAGCCGAAAACCGTGTCAAAAGCCGCCTGATTCTTCCAGCCGGGTGCAGCGGGAAGGTGGATGACGGCGGAACCGATGAGATACAGGAGCGCCGTTCCAAAGAATCCCAACCAGATCGCGCGGCGGGATGCTGCAAATCCATAAACTTCGGTAAAAATATCGCCAAAAATATAGGTAAGCGGAAACAACAGAACAGCGCCTGTGACTGCGAACGGACCAATAAGGCAGATCTTTTGTGCGACAAGATTTGAAACCAGCAGAATAACGACAAAGGCCGTCGTCAGAGCGTCAAGATATTTGAATCGAGCAGGAGGATTAGGCATATTTGTGGCAAGGGAACCCCTTGATCATACTTGGAATGAGATCTATTACCGCGCCGAATACTTTGACATGCCGATGGGATGTTGATAGCGTTAGTAACGGTGAGGGCGTTGGTTGTGCCGTCATTCTCGCAGCGTCCCCGTCGTCTAGCCCGGCCCAGGACACCGCCCTTTCACGGCGTTGACACGGGTTCAAATCCCGTCGGGGACGCCAATATTATCAATCGCTTAGAGCAGATATGAAATGAAGCGGTCTTTTCTGGTGACTTTGTGGGGACTAACTTCAAGCGAAGTGGCACTTATCTATCCCGGGGGTGGATAGCCTGCTCCAAATACTAAGGCATTCGAATGCAATTACCCTCGTGGATATTGGAAGTGATGTTCAAGAGTTGGTCGACCGTTCGCGACTTCAAAATGATGAAACCCGCGATTCAAGCGGCTTCTTTGCGTCAACACAACATAACTGCGAACACCACATAATCCAGCTGTAGCACAGCAACGCTTCCCACTATCCGAGAGTAATGTCTCATCGGCAATCGATGGCAAGATCTCCTCCGCTGTCTCAAACTCCAACCTGCAGATCGCCAGGTCCGAGCAAAGCTTTCATTTTAGTTAGCCACGGATATTAGGAAGAGCCACGTGTGAGTTTCGGCTTGCACAGCAGAAAATCCCACGTGGTGAAGTCCTTACGTACAAATTATGTTGCACGTGCTAGCATTCCGGGAACTGACCGCCTTAAGATTCTGGTAGCCGAGGATGAAATTCATGAAGCGAGGTTCACAGGTGTGGTGGGTGGTCGTGGCCATGGCCGCCCTGGGTCTCGCCGTTGTCGCCCAGCAGCCGGGAGAAATAGGAGAGGCAGGCGCCGGTACCCGACAGACGGCGGTGGGGCCGGGCCGGGCACAAGGGGAGGCCTACAATGCGCCCCGTCCGCCGGTTCCCGCCGCCGAGGTGGCACACGGCAAGGAGGTGTTCAGCGCCAACTGCAGCTTCTGCCACGGGGATGACGCACGTGGCGGATCCGTGGGCCCAAACCTGATCCGCAACCAAGTGGTGTTGGGCGATCAGAATGGTGAGCTCATCGAGCCTGTGGTCCACGGCAGCCGACAGGCGGAGGGCATGCCCAAGCTCAATTTAGGCGACACCGACATTGTCGCCGTCGCTGCCTGGTTGCACAGCCAGCCGCTGGGCAACCGAGGCGCGCCCTCAACGCTGGACATCGTAGTGGGCAACTCCCAAGCGGGTGAGGCCTACTTTAACGGCGCCGGCAGATGCAGCACTTGCCACTCCGTGACCGGAGACTTGGCGGGTATCGGCGGCAAGTACCCGGCGAAGACACTGCAGAATGCGATCGTTTCGGGTCGCGCGGGCCGCAGCGGAGGAGCTGGAGAGACGGTGACTGTGAAGTTGGCCTCAGGGGAGAAGGTAGAAGGCCGCCTCAACCATCTGGATGCATTTATCGTCTCGCTGACCGAAAAAGACGGCACCCACCGCAGTTTCGACATCAACGACGACGAGCCGCAAGTTATGGTTCACGATCCCTTACAGGCGCACATCGACATGCTGCGGACGTGGAAAAACAGCGACATCCACAACCTGACGGCCTATCTGACAGCATTGAAATAGGAGCGCAACCATGACGAAAACAACGATATGGCTTATGGCCGGGTTGTCCTCCCTGCTGCCGGGCGCGTTGCTGGGGCAAGCAGTGGCTGCGGCGGGTACCGGGTTGAACCCGGCCACCTTGACCCAGCAGTTGGCGCAGCCGGCCACAGACGCCTGGCCCACCTACGCGGGCGATTACTCGCAGCGGCGCTATAGCGTCCTCGACCAGGTCAACCGCACCAACGTCAGTGGTCTAACCCTGGCTTGGAAGAGCGACGCGCTGACCGCTGGACCGGGCGGCGGAGGCAGGCCCGGACGGGGTGGAGGTGGGGCCCCGACAATTGTGGGCGGGGTCACCAGCACTGCGGTGCCGGTGCCGGGGTCCAGCAGTGGTGCCCCGCGTATCACCGGCTCCATCCTGCAGGTGAACGGGGTGCTCTACATCTCCTCGCCCGACAACGCCTGGGCCATGGATGCTCGCGATGGCACGGTGCTCTGGCATTATTGGTGGACGACGCGGGGCGGCGATCACATCGGCAACCGCGGCATGGCCATGTACGGCGATTCGCTCTACTTAGAGGTCCCCGAAGACTACCTGATCTCGCTCGATGCCAAGACTGGCAAGGAGCGCTGGCACAAAGAGATCTCCGACTACAGTCAGCAATACTTCTCGACCACAGCGCCGGTGGTGGTGGGCGACCACGTGCTGGTCGGGACCAGCAGCAACCTGGACCAGCCCGGCTTCCTGCAGTCGTTCAACGCAGACACGGGCGCGTTGCAATGGAAGGCCTATCTGGTGCCGATGAAAAAAGGGGATCCGGGATGGGAGACCTGGGGCAGTATGGACGCGGCCCAGCACGGGGGCGCCATGCCTTGGCTCTCCGGTTCCTATGATCCGGCGACCAAGCTCTACATCTTCGGCACCGGCAACCCCATCCCCGCCTATTCCACTGGACCGCGCGGCACTGCC
>JBDTDX010000137.1:0-2839 GCA_039922815.1 Granulicella sp. | reverse complement strand
GCAACATGATCTTGCAGAAGAGCAGCCGCGCTGCCTCGCCGCCCGAGAGTGCATCGGTCTTCTTCAAGCCCTCTTCGCCCTTGAAAAGCATCTGCCCGAGAATGCCGCGGATGTCTTCCTTGGTGGCTGCCGGATCGAACTGATGCAGCCAGTCGCTCGCCGTCATGCCGAGTTGAATCGAGCCTTTGTGGTCCTGCGCAAAGTAGCCGATTGAAACCTCGTGCCCCCATTTCACGTTGCCGGAGTCGATCGAGACATCGGTCTCGTCTATGCCGGGTCCGTTGGCCAGAAGCGCCTTCAACAGCGTGGTTTTACCCTGGCCGTTGCGGCCCATCAGGATCACTTTGTCACCGCGTGTGACCGATGCGGTGAAGTTGTTGATGACGTGCTCGGTCTTGCCATCCTTCTGCGTGTAACTCTTGTTGATTTTTTCGAACTCGAGCACATTCTTGCCGGAGGGCCGCTCCATCTTGAAGCTGATGAAGGGACGCGCGATGTTTGACCGGGCAAGCTCACTGGTCGCCAGCCGCTCGACCTCTTTCTTGCGCGAGTTCACCTGGCTTGAACGCGTACCGGCGGAGAAGCGGGCGATGAAGTCATTCAACTGGGCGATCTTCTTCTCGCGCTGCTCGTTCTGGCTCTCAATGCGCGTGCGGACGCTGGTTTTCTGGAAGACCATGTCGTCGTAGCCGCCGTTGTAGGTGATGATCGTCTCGTAGTCGATGTCCGCGATGTGGGTGCAGACGTTGTTCAGAAAGTGACGATCGTGCGAGATGGTGATGACGGTGCCGTTATAGCGCAGGAGAAAATCCTGTAGCCAATGGATCGACTCGAGGTCAAGGGAGTTGGTCGGCTCATCGAGCAGCAGTCCCTGCGGATTGCCGAAGAGCGCCTGTGCGAGCAACACGCGAACCTTCTGACCGCCCTGCAACTCGCTCATGTGGCGCTCGTGCAGTGCGTCCGGAATATCGAGACCTTGCAGCAGCACGGCGGCGTTTGATTCGGCCTCGTAGCCGTCTTCATCGCCGACGATGCCTTCAAGCTCGCCAAGCCGCGAGCCGTCTTCGTCGGTCATCTCTGCCTTGTTGTAGATGACCTCGCGCTCTTCCATGGCAGCCCAGAGAGCCTTGTTCCCCATGATGACCGTGTCGATCACGCGGTAGGCGTCGAAGGCGTACTGATCCTGCGAGAGCACGCCAATCTTTTTGGGACGGACGACGGTCCCCTTCTGGGGATCGATCTCGCCGGTCAGGCACTTCATGAACGTGGATTTGCCGGCGCCGTTGGGGCCGGTCAGGCCGTAACGGCGGCCGGTGGTGAAGGTCACGGAGACATCCTCAAAAAGGAGCTTCGAGCCGTAGCGCATGGAGACATTCGAAACAGAGATCATCGGGTTCTTCCTAAGGGAAAGGGCTTGATGCTGCGGCGCGGTGATTGGCGCGAAGTTGCTGGCGATACAGTAGCTACTAGCTGATGAGATGCGAAAAGTCGATGGCGAAACACGTTCGCCCCGTCCGGCGGCTGGTTGGCACGCGGGACGGAGCGACTAAGCTTTTGGTTATTGGCCGCGACGAGCGGGGCCTGAGCGGCTGCTGCCGGGGCGATTGCTGCTGGCGCGTCCGTTCGAGCCCGGACGTCCGCCCGAGTTGCGGCCACCTGCAAAACCACCACCATTGCTGCCACGATTGCGGAATCCGCTGGGAGCCGCTGCTCGGTAGGGTGCGTTCGGCGTCATGGGAGAGACCGGATCGTTACCCTTCCAGGAGCGCGTCTCAAGCTGCATCAGGTCGTTGGTCTGGGTGAGATCGAGAGGCTTGTTGCGCTCCTCTTTCTCAAGGTTCTTATCGGCTTCGCGCCACTCGAACTTGACCTTCAGGTCGCGCTCGATCTTGCGTGCGTCGCCGCGCTCCTGGGGCATGACGAACGTTGTCGCCACACCCTTCTTGCCGGCGCGGCCGGTGCGGCCGATGCGATGGACGAAATCCTCGGAAGCATTCGGCAGATCGTAGTTGATGACGTGCGCGATGTCCTTGACGTCGATGCCACGAGCAGCCACGTCGGTTGCCACCAGGACGCGATGCTTGCCGTTGGCAAAGCCTTTCAGGGCTGCGGTCCGCTGCGACTGCGAGCGATCGCCGTGGATCACATCGGCATCGTGGCCCAGCTTCTCGAGTTTCTTCGAGATGCGGTCGGCGCCATGCTTGGTGCGCGAGAAGACGAGGAAGGTACCCTCTTCGTTGCGCAGCATCTGGTCGAGCAGGCCGAGTTTCTGGTCCTGCATCACCGTGTACACGCGAAGCTCTACGTGATCGTTCGGCTTCGAGGTCTGGCCGATCTCGATCCGGACCGGCTTGTTGACGTAGTCGCGAACGATCTCGCGAATATTCGCATCGAGCGTGGCGGAATAGCACATGGTCTGGCGGGTTTTGGGAATCGCACCGACAATGCGGCGGATCGCGGGCAGGAAGCCCATGTCGAGCATCCGATCGACTTCGTCAAGCACAAGCATCTCAACATTGCTGAGATTGACGGACCGGCGACGGAGGAAGTCTTCGAGGCGGCCAGGCGTGGCCACGACGAGGCGCGGACCGCGGTCGAGTTGATCGAGCTGCGTGTTCTCTGAGAGGCCACCGCAGACGAGCACCGCGTCTCCGCGAGAACCCGGGACGAGTTTGCCGTAGGCTTCGAGAACCTGCATCGCCAGTTCACGCGTCGGCAGCAGGATGAGCGAGCGGATCGGGCCGCGCTTGCCGCGCGTGCTGGGCGCGGAGGTCGCGTCCATGCGTTCGATCATCGGGATGAGGAAGCTGAGGGTCTTGCCGGTGCCGGTCGAGGCCGT
>JBDTDX010000136.1:0-2177 GCA_039922815.1 Granulicella sp. | reverse complement strand
TTCAACAAAGGCCTCGGACGTAACGTACGTTCCAGACGCGCACGCTGAAAGCTGGCCATGTAAGCACGGGCCGTCTCGTGCCATGTGGTTCCCCGCGAATACAGATACGCATGTTTCCGCATCGCGTGACGCTCAGTCTGGTCATCGAGTAAGGCAATCGCAGCACTACCCAGCGCTGCAGGATCATCGAAAGGGACCAGAACACCCCGCTTGTCTGCGAGTAGCTCCTTGGCGTGCCAGTAGGGCGTCGAGATGACGGCCTTGCCCGCCCCGACTGCCAGAGCCAAAGTTCCCGATACGGCCTGCTCTTCGTGGCGATAGGGAGTTACATAGATATCTGCGGCGCCTACGTGCTCGATCAACTCCTGAGCACTGACGAAGCGGTTATGGAAGATCACATGATCGGAAACACCGAGTTCCCTGGCCAGTAACTTCAGGCCATTCCGGTAAGATTCCCCTTCCCTCTTCTTCAGATGGGGATGCGTCGCACCCGAAACCATGTAGACCACGTTGGGGTGTGCCTGGAGGATCGCAGGCAGGGCTCGGATGACGTTCTCGATCCCTTTGTTCTGTGATAAAAGACCAAACGTCAGCATCACCTGCTTGCCTTCCACGCCGAATCGATCCTTGAAAAAGCTCGGGTCGGTAAACGGAAGATCCGGAACCCCGTGGGGTATCACGTCAATCTTGTCCGCAGGAACTCCATAGACCTCATGCAGCAGCGACGCCGCATAATGACTCATGACGATAAGGCGATCTGCACACTTCGCGATCTCATCAAGCACCGCTCGCTGATCTCCATCAGGGGTACGCAGTACCGTATGCAGCGTCACGACGAGCGGCATCGTCAACTTACGGATGAGCTTCAGAATGTGGGCACCGGCCCGACCCCCGAAGATTCCGTATTCATGTTGCAGGCAGACAATATCGTTGCCGTTAAAGTTCAGAAACTCGCCAGCCCGCTCGTAAGACGAAGGATCGTCCTGATCGATTTCCAGTCTCACCCGTTCGGGATAATCGTAGTGACATTCGGGATCGTTGACAGGAATTGCGAAAAGACTGGAACTGCTGTATTCGGACGCTATCGCCTCACACAGGTCCGCGGTGAAGGTCGCAATGCCGCACTGTCTGGGCAGATGATTTCCAACCACTGCGATGCGGGTTGGCAAAGGCAGCAGAGCAATAGGCTGAATCGCCAGCGGCCGCGGTTCAACAATGGCGATCCCTGCTGTATCTCTGTGTTGCCTTCGAATTGATGATGGTTGCGCCATGAGGTATCTTTTCCAACCCCGACCCAGGGTGTGAACGTCTGAGTCGTCTGACTCTCAAAGTCCGCCGAATGAAGGCACAGTGTTGAGCCACCACTTCGGAATCAGAAGTCAAGCTGAGACTATCTGCTTCTAACTCGTGACGTTGAGTCATTTTGCTCAGAACCAACGAACTGTGCGTGTCAGGATTCTGTAGTACGTGGGGGAATTGTTATGTCAAAGCCGAATAGCTTCAGAGAGACGTATCTGATCAACGAAGATACGGCGTATAGCGGGGCAAACGATGTGCACGGAGGGGATGGACAACTAAGCAAAGGCTTGCTCCATCGTGGGCGCGTCGTGTGGCTGGAGCACGATCCTCCATTAGCGGAGAAGAGTACACCTGTCTCCGCGTATGCGGAGGGAATCGGGGTGATATTCCTTCGCGCTGGCTGTCTCGATAGGGCACGGCTGCTTCGGGACAGAGCTTGATTAGCTCAGGTGAGCCTGCACAGCTAAAGCGAGACTAGCCCGCTCCAGAGTGCGAAAGAGTGCAATTTTACTCAGACCGGAGATATACGAATGGCTACTATCTAGCATTGATAGGACACAACGGGTAGGCCTGACAATGAAAGTACTTCGCGATTACTTGCACAACCTGAGCCAATATGATAGCGGCCTCAACGAGCCTGCCGCTTGACACTCAACCGAAAACACTCTCCTGTTTGTCGCCTGAACAACGTAGTATTGCAATTGCGATGGTTTGTGCTTTGTTGCACAACAAGGCGTCGAACGTCATCAGGGGGCATGTTCCGGTGAAGCCCGCTACGAAAGCCGCGTTTGATCCGTCCGAATTTCTGTCCCAGGCTGGTCTCGGACGAAGAGTGGTTCACCTTAAAGCTAAAAGCGTCTTCTTTTCCCAGGGGAACT
>JBDTDX010000135.1:0-4155 GCA_039922815.1 Granulicella sp. | reverse complement strand
GATTTGACTGTGTGCTTGTGGTGGATGCCGATACGCGAGTGGCAGAGAACTTTATCGTGGTCGCTGGAAGCGTACTGCGCGGCGGTGCAGCGGCGGTGCAGTCGCGCTACCTGGTGGACAATCCCGGCGAGACGTTGCGAACGCGGCTGATGGGGCTGGCGTTGCGGGCCTTCAATGTAGTGCGACCGCTGGGGCGGGAGAGGCTGGGGCTGTCGGCAGGGATCTTTGGCAATGGCTTCGGGCTCCGCAGGGAGACGATCGAGGCTGTGCCGTATACGGCCTCGTCGGTGGTCGAAGACCTGGAGTATCACCTTGCGCTGGTGCGTGCGGGAAGGCGCGTGGAGTTTCTGAATCAGACGACCGTGTTCGGCGAGATGCCGGTGCAGTCGAAGGCGGTGAAGACGCAGCGTTCGCGATGGGAGGGGGGGCGATTGCGCATGTTGATCGCAAAGAGTCCCGGACTGATGGCGGATGTGCTGCGAGGACGACTGCGATGCGTTGAGCCGTTGCTGGAGCTGCTGCTGCTGCCGCTGGCTTTTCATGTTGTGTTGCTGGTGGTGTGTGTGGCGACACCGGTGCCGGTGGTGCGCGGTTTAGGCGAAGCCGGCATTGCCATCGTGCTGCTGCACTTGATTGCCGCGATCATTGCCGGTGGCGGCGATTGGCATGATGTTGCTGCGTTAGGCGCTGCGCCTTTCTACGTGCTGTGGAAGGTGCTACTGATTCCCTCGCTACTGCGGAGCGCGCGTTCGGAGCAGGAGTGGGTGAGGACAAAACGCAATGCCGATTCGCAGTCGACTGCTCCGCACGATGAAGGTATTGGGAAGAGCTAACCAATCGCAATTTGAGGTACATTTCTACCCTCCTGTGGATAGTTTTTTCCGTAGTACTGGTACTTCCCCTCTTCCGAACCATGAGAGAAGTTACTTAATGCATGGGTCGGTTTAATAACGCGAACGGTGCGTTTTTAGAGGGCGTATCCGCATACGTTCCTCGATGAAGCCTTCGAAAACTCAAAATCATCGTCCCGCAACCCCCTCTCTCCGCAGGGGAAATGAAACTTTTGTGCTTTTCCTGGTTACTTTTTCATGCGAGGAGTTATCTTGTGCTGGCCTCTGGCACTCTCTATCTTCAATAAGTACAAGGTGCTTGTTAAGCAACTCTTTACCCACCTTCGTAATTCGAGATTCAAGCTTTTAGAACAAGAAAATTATTCTGGGTTTCGTTCCATTGTTTCTTTGTCCTTTAGTTCATCTCCTATTCCTATGTTCCCCGCTTTGTGTTGCGAGATATGAAGACGATTCAATCCATCTCCGATGTTGACGTCGATTCCGATCTGATGACGCCCTACGATCCTCAGGTAGGTATTCTCGGCATCCCGATCAACGATTTGTCGCTCGACGATACGATCGAAGCGATCGATGGATTGATTGACGAGGGCGGGTTTCACCAGATTGCGACCGCGAACCTGGATTTTCTGACCAAGGCGATTAAGGACGAGGAGTTGCGGGAAATCCTATGCCGATGCGACCTGGTGGTAGCGGATGGAATGCCCCTGGTGTGGGCGTCGCGAATGATGGGATTCCCGCTCAGCCAAAGGGTTACAGGCGCAGACCTCCTGCCGCGCATTGCCGAGCTATCGCAGCGCAGGCAGCGCAGGATCTTCCTGCTGGGCGGCACTGAGGAGCGTTCGCGCGAGGGTGTAAAGACGCTCGAAGCGATGTATCCCGGATGCCTCATCGTGGGACGGTACAGCCCTCCGGTGGGAACGCTGGACGAGCTAGATCACACTTACATTCTCGATAGGATCGAACAGGCGGCACCTGACATTCTGCTGGTTGCCTTTGGTAATCCCAAGCAAGAGAAGTGGCTTTCGATGCACAGGAACCGGTTGAATGTTCCGGTCTGCATCGGCATCGGCGCTTCGCTGGACTTTCTTTCAGGCGATCTGTCGCGCGCACCAATGTGGATGCAGCGGGCAGGAATGGAATGGTTCTTCCGATTTGTTGTGGAGCCGCGCCGTCTTGCGGCCCGCTACTTGAGTAATCTGACTTGCGTGTTGCGGCACCTTTCCGTTCAGGTAGCGACGGTGGTGATGCAAGATCGCAATGTGGACGGCGCGCGGGTATCGTTTCAGCGTCGAGAAAACGCATTGATCGCGAAGGTCACCGGATACTTCAGTGGGCCGTTGGTGGAGGAATTCACGGCGCACCTGCAGCGCGGGTTAGAGCCGGACGACTGCCTGGTGCTCGATCTAAGCCTGACGACGGCACTTGGCGCGGATGCGCTTGGCCTGCTCGCGAGGCTGGGAAGCCAGATGGCGGAGCGCAGACAGGATGTGTGGCTTACCGGAATGCAGTCTGGCATACGACGCGTGCTGAAGCGTTCCCTTCAGATGGGGCGGCCGTTCCGGGTTGCACCCCAGGTGAATGATGTGCTGCGCCGCGTGAACTGCCTCATCCCGAACGTGAAGCCGCGCAAGATTCTGCGCGAGGTGTTTTCGTATGAGCTTTCGCTGACACCGCAGCAGGGTAAGTTTGCAGCTAAAACCGCTGTTAGTCGCTGAGCTAGTTATTCGCTAGAGCGGATTTGCTGTGGATTGTAAGAAGGAAACCGCGGATTCCCTTCGGGAAGGACAAACAAGGACACGGCAGACTCTACACCCACTGCTACCTTGCTCTAAAGCTGTTATTCGCTACAAGCTGGCTGAGATTTGTGTTCGTTCGCGTATCTTGAATGCGATCGAAACAAGTGCTCAGCCTTTTCCTCTACAGCTAGAGAACCTTTACTTAAGTGATTCGGCAATGACTCAGGGTTGATGCCCAACGCTTTCCTGAAGCCTAGAGTTCGAGAATATTTTCGAGTGCGGCGAGGTTTCTGGAGACCATCTTAAGTGCTTTGAGCAGGACCATGGCGCGTTTGGGATCGATATAGCCGATGGCGAGGGCGCTGATGACCTGGGAGAGGCTCATCTGGAGGTCGATGCGGTCTCCGATGGGATCGAGGGTGACGGCGTTCGGGCCGGGGCTGTCGCCGGGATAGCGCCGATGGCGGCTGACGACACGCTGATGGTAGTAGCAGTAGAGCTTGCGGTTGAGGGCGGGCGAGCCGCAGAGAATGCCGTCGAGCTTGATGTGCTGGCAGGTGCGGTAGGGCATTGGGGGTCCTTTTGCTTTTCTGGCTGGCGGTAACAGGTTTCGATGCAGCAATTTAGCGCGATTGACCGGCTAAATTACTGCATGGATTGGGGTTACGGCTAAAGTATTGATTTCACAGGGTGAGGAATGCACAAAATGGCTGCAAGGGAAGATGATCTCCGTCGCAGCCATTTGTGTTCTCTCTTCTATTTTAGCGGGGTGAGGGTAACTCGTGCCCAAATTTGCTAACAGCGAAAGGCCGCGTGGTTATTGGGGATTTGCGTTTTTTGAAGGAGGCAGGGGCTTGACATGCGATTTTGGCGGGGAAAACGTAAAAAATAAAATGCCGGGGGGAGTTGGCGCTGCTTTTTGGGGCGCGAAGATTTTTAAGGGGTTTCCTGGGTGAATCGATGATTCAGAGCAGATTTGCTGTTGGTGCGGAGGAAGGCAAACGCAGAATCCCTTCGGAATGACAACAAAGGACACGGCAGACTCTACACCCACTGCTGCTTTGCTCTGGAAAAGCAGATTCCTTCGGTGCGCTGCGGAATGACAAAGCAAGGGCTGGGGTATGTTCTCAGGAACCCTGAGTGGGGGCGATGGGAGTTCTGGTGCGTATGGGAGCGGCTGGAACTCCAGCTACGATGGAGCCGGGCGGGACATCGCGGGTGACGACTGCGTTTGCGCCGACTGTGGCTCCATCGCCGATGGTGACGCCGCCGAGGATCGTGACGCCACGGCCGATCCAGACTTCGCTGCCAATGTGGATGGGCCGAGCGGTGTGACCTGCGTCGCGGATAGCTGTGCCTTCGGCGCGCAGGTGATTGGCGTCGCGAACACTTGAGTATTCGCCGATCATGGAGCCTGAACCAATCGTGATGCCGGACATGGCGACAAGATGTACCCCGCGGGAGAGAACGGAGCGGTCGCCGATGGTGATCGTGGCGGCGTCTTGTGTCTCAAGATGCAGATGAGGATAGAGGAGGATATCGTCCCCGAAGCGTACCGCCCCTGTTCC
>JBDTDX010000134.1:0-12166 GCA_039922815.1 Granulicella sp. | reverse complement strand
TACGGCTGGCTGACGGCATCCCCATGGCCCTTGAAGATTCCTGCATTCCTCTTCGGCAGTTTCCGGGGTTGGAAAAGATCAGCTTCGCAAAAAGGTCGCTTTACTTGGTTCTGCGCGAGAACTATGGCGTAAGGGTTGCGTACGCAGATGAAGTTATTGAAGCGCTTCCCGCAACTACTGAGGAAGCTGAGTTGCTCACGATCCCGAGAAAAGCAAGCATTCTTTCGATCTCCCGCGTCATCATGACGACCGAGGAGGTACCGATTGAATTTGCCTGTTCGCGTTATCGAGGGGACCGTTATCGCGCATCGCTTCGCATTCCAACGACTACGATTGAGTGATCTGAAATTTGAAGTACCGCATTCCCTCAGGGGCTAATGCCCCGTTTGTGGGGGATTTGCGGCGTGGCTAAAGCGACGTCCTTTCAAAGCCACGATACCTAATAAATCATGAAGGACCACAATTTATCGCCGGTGGCACAGATCACATATTGATGGCCATCGAGCATATAGGTTTGTGGTGCATTGGTGACCTGTCCGATCCGTGTGTTCCAGATGGGAACTCCGGTGGCGGCATCGTGCGCGACCAAACTTCCAGAACCGTCTCCAGCGAAGACGAGGCCGCCTGCGGTGGCTAAGACGCCGCCACCACCTCCGCTGGCGCTGTAGTAAAGATGTCTCCATGCAGCTTTGCCCGTCTTATAGTCGATCGCTGTCAGGTAGGTGGCGGCGGAACCCATTGCCGCCTCTTCCTTCCCGCCGAGTCCCATAGAACCGCGCGGATCAATATCGGTCAGATAGAAGATTGAGAATGCATTATTTTCTGCAACATAGAGCAGACCGGTTTGCGGCGAAAAAGCGGGCGGCTCCCAATTCACGGTGCCACCCGAGTTTGGAGACACGAGAGCGCCGGGCACTGTGGCGTCCTTCAAGGGATCATGATCAGGGGCGCCGAGAGGAGTGAGGCCCTTCGCCCAGTTCGTGTACTGACCATATTTACTGGTGACCAGATGTTCGCCAGTCACGCGGTCCAGGGTGAAGAAGTAGCCGTTACGCGCTGCGGTCAATACCATCTTGCGCATCCTGCCGTTGAACATGCCATCGACGAGCACCGGCGTCTGCGCCGAATCGTAATCGTGCATGTCGTGCGGCGATGTCTGGTAGTACCAGGACATTTTGCCGGTATCCACATCCAACGCAATCATCGAACAGGTGAAGAGGTTGTCCTTGTCGCCGCGAGTTCCAGTGGTATACGCGGGAGTTGGATTGCCCGTGCTGAAGATGTAGAGATTGGTCTCCGGGTCGTAGGCTCCGGTGATCCAGGTTTGTGCGCCGCCATGACGCGCGGCATCCAGGCTTGCCCAACTATCTTCGCCGGGATCGCCCTTCTGCATGGGTACGGTGTAGTGCTTCCACTGCAGTTCTCCAGTTTCAGGATCGAAGGATTGCAGGAAGCCGGGCGAGTCAATATCGTTGCCTACGCCAACCAGAACATGATTCTTGATGACGATCGGGGCGGCGGTCGAGAAGTAGCCCAGATCCACATCAGCAATCTGCTTGTGCCAACGCTCCTCCCCGGTTCTCGCATCGAGCGAAACCAGATAGTCGTCCGGCGTCTCCATGTAGAGATAGTTGTTCCACATCCCGAAACCGCGGTTCCCGATATGAGTGCCGCCCTTAGTCTTCCAGAAGTAATGCCAAAGTTCGCGCCCGTCGCGCGCGTCAACGGCCCACGCGTTGTCCGGCGTGGTGATGTACAAGACGCCATTCACCTCGAGCGCCGAGCCCTTGATTGAGCCGCCACGGATTGCGATATCGCCCGGGCCCTCGCCTCCAACGATCAGTTTTGCCTGCCCGCGTACATTCCTCGGGCCGCCAGTTGTAGAGGGCAGCGCAGGGTCGACTCCGGGCGTCACTTGTGTCATCCACGCGAGTGTCAAATGCTTGACGGTTGTACGATTCACCTGCGTCAGCGCACTAAAACGCTTGCCTGTGTAGTCACCGTTATATGTGGGCCAGGAATCTTTGAGCGGCTTCAGCAGATCTCCCGGAGTAACTCCATCGCTCTGACCGAATAAGAAGACCGACGAAAGTAGAAGTGGCGCTGCGATCAATATTTTTTTGAAGTTCATTTCAAAGTCACCAGGTAAGCGGTCACGTCGTGCATTTCTTTGTCGGTATACACGGGGAGTAGGTCCCTGTGAGCTTTGAGTGGGTCGCGGAGAACGACCTTGGGGATGTTCCCATTACGCCTGAAGGTGCGAGAGGTGCCATCACTGAGCTTCAGCGTTACCAGAAAATCGTCGATGCGAACCAGTTGGCCTTCCACGCTTTTTCCAACAGGAGGAGTGACGGTCACTTCGGGAATGGACCCCGTGCTGTTTGCGCCTCGGATACCTCCGGCGACCCAAAGATTTTGGAGAGCCTTCGGATCGCTGAATCGTGAGCCGATGCCTCGCAGATCTCCCTCGGCCGAATGGCAGCTTTTACATTTCATGGAGAAATACTTCTCACCCTCCGCTGCGTTCCCAACCACGATGTTGAGCGGCTTTTCCGCGCCGGGTGGAGTGCCTTGTACGCCGATCGTTGCAATAACGCTGCGGACATAGGCGGCTACAATTTTTGAGTCCGCGATACTCAGGCCAATCGCTGGCATCCCTCGCGACTGCCGGGCACCTTGAATAATCGGGACAATCAATTCGCCGTCCAGATCGCTCAAAGCGACCTGAGAACGCAACAGGTTCGGTCCGCCCATATCGCCACCGCGCAGATCTGGTCCGTGGCAGCCCTGACAATTGATCCCGTAAAGCACCTTGCCGCGCGCCACGATGGCTGGATCAATCGCTGGCCGCTTCTGCCCAGGAACGAATCCGCCGACAGGACGAGGCGGTGTGGCCGCGGGCTGCTGAGCGTGGCTACTGTACGCTGAACCCAGCAGCATTCCTAAAGCACTTGCAGCTACCAAACTGTACTTGACGAGCATCTTCCCCCCGGTACGAAAACCATGCTGCACTTCACCACCAGAGTTTACAGCGTGAGCGGGTACACCCTCACGGTTTTTGTACCTTCTGTTTTGCTCTCGTTATAAATTACAGGCTCTGACCACCCGACACATGGAACATGTGTCGTCCATTCTTCGGTCTCATGAATCAGTGTGGGGCAATTGGTTGGCGGTCGAACAATAGGATGGGAGAAATTCTGTAGTCCAAATGTTGCCGCTCCATCGATTGGGATAGCCAGGCCTCTGAGAGCGGTTACGCACAAGGCTTTCTTGTCGGCTTTCAGCTTAGGTTAACATGTATGTACAGGTCAACATCTGACGCTACATAGGCGGACGTGCATCCCGGAAGCGATGTACGATGATCAACAATTCCGCAGTTCTTTGAATTGGAGAATACACCGCAATGGACATCCGCAAAGTAGCTTCTTCCTCCCCAGACAACTCTGCCGACGTGCGATCGCACGCTGCGCCGCAACGATTTCCAAAGCGAATTTTCGCTGGAGTTTTGCTTCTCGCCAGCATTGTGGCAGGCGGTTACGCTTTAGTCGCTCAACAGAAGGCCAAGGTGCCGGGCAACGACTGGATCTCGCTCTTCAACGGAACCGACCTAACCGGCTGGACCAAGATTGGCGCTGAAAGCTGGACCGTCGAAGAGGGACTTCTTCACGGCAAAGGCCTTACAAAAGCCTACGGGTATCTGGAGACCGACAAAGATTACAAGGATTTTCAGCTCTCTCTGCGCTTCAAGTGTGTGGGCGATGGCAACAGCGGGGTCTTCTTTCACACCGGGTTCAAGCCGAATTCCGTCGATACCACGCAAGGGATGCAGTTCGAGATTGATTGCACGATGATGCATCACACCGCTGGCGTCTATGGAGAAGACGGACGTGGATGGGTGGTGTGGCCAGCGCCGGAAAACGAAGGCGTAGTCCGTATGGGCGAATGGAATGACTATCTGGTGGAGGTGGTCGGCAATCGCTACCGATCGCGTCTGAATGGTGTGCAGATGGTTGATTTCACGGACCCCAAGCCAAGTTCGTTCGATGGCAAGATTGCACTCCAGCTTCATGCGGGCGGCCAGGGCAACATGCAGTTCAAAGATATCTGGATACGGGATCTGTCCGCTCGCTAACCTGCCTTCTGGAATCGAAATGTAAGGCTTTAAGTACATGGCTGGCGGAGAGTGGTTCTCCGTCAGCCATGTACTCACTTCGCCGGGCCTACCGTGTGATCACCAGGCCAGTTCCCTAACGAGTTACGAATGGTCTCGAACGCGAAGCCCGGACAAGAGCAACTATGAGAATAGGACTAATCGGTTTCGGATTTATGGGAGGAGTGCATCTATCGGCTATCGAGCGGATGGATGGAGCTACCGTGAGCGCGGTGTCGTCGCGTACACGGCCTGCGGCAGATGCACCGGCACGAGGTAACTTGCCTCAACTGGAGCGTAGCGTATTACCCGCTGATGCCAAGTGGTATCCCGACTGGCGAGAGTTGCTGCAAAACTCTGCTGATGTCGATGCTGTCGATATCTGTTTGCCGACGCATCTTCATAAAGAAGTGGCGCTTAGCGCACTGGAACGCGGCCTGCATGTGCTTTGCGAAAAGCCGATGGCACTTACAACTTCCGATTGCGATGAAATGCTGAATGCTGCCGACAAGAGTGGTCGGATTTTTATGGTCGGCCAGGTCTTACGCTTTATGTTTCCTTACCGCTACGCTGGCTCATTTGTCGATTCGATCGGTCGGGATTCCGTGCGATCCTGCGTGATGCGACGGAAGACCGGTTATCCCAAGTGGAGCGAATGGCTCTCCAACGAGAAGAACAGCGGTGGAGCGATTCTCGACCTTCTTAGTCACGATATTGATCAGGCGCTCAAGCTGTTTGGAAGGCCGGTTAGCGTAAGCGCCGTGACCGATGGCGGCATCGATACGATGCTGGGATTGATGCACTGCAGCAGTGGATTAAACGTTCAGATTGAAGGGGGCTGGTACGAGCCGGAACTACCATTTTCCGCGGGCTTCGCGATCAAAGGGAACGATACGGCGCTCACTTTCGAAGATGGTAAACTCCAACTCAATCTTCATGGTGATCAACAGGCTGTGGACATACCGGAGCACCAGGAGTACTTCGACCAGATAGCTTATTTTGTTGATTGCTGCAGGCAGAATACGGCACCTGCATTATGTCCTCCTGCGGAATCTGCCCATGCAGTGGAACTAGCTAATCTTCTCAAAGCTTCTCGAGAACAGAATGGAAAAGAATTACTATGCGCGATATAACTCCGATGGAAATTGGACTTGTGTTCTGGGCTGAGCAGAGCGCCGAAATGACACTGAAACAACTAGATACTCTTGATCTTCATTGCGGGCAGCTGGGGGTGCCTCCGGCTCTGGATTGTGAAGCGGCTATAGACGATTGGACCAATGGTATTCGCCTGCATCAGATAGGAGTTACAAGTATTGCTTGCTCTTATGAGGGCGAAGACTACGCCAATTTGGAAGCCATTCATAAAACTGTTGGCTTTACTACAAAGGGTTTAAGACAGGAGCGAATTGCGAGAACAAAAATAGTCTCTGATTTTGCTCATGCTTTGGAAGTTACTGCTCTTTCCTGCCATATCGGTTTTATCCCGACGGATACAGGGGAATTACTTCATGGCGATCTTCGTGATCTAACTCGGTTGCTCTGCGACCACTGCGGGGGCCACGATCAGAACTTCGTTCTCGAAACCGGTCAGGAATCTGCGGAGGTGTTGCTTTCCTTTATCCACGATGTGGACAGGCCAAATCTAAAGGTCAACTTCGATCCAGCGAATATGGTCATGTATCGTTCGGGAGATCCGCTGGCCGCGCTCAAGATTCTTAGCCCGCATGTGCTGTCGGTGCATTGCAAGGACGCGCACTTCCCTACTTCCAGTGCTGGGCATCTCGGCTCGGAATGCGCGCTGGGTGACGGAGAGGTTGATTTTCCTGGCTTTTTGCGACAGCTCAAAGCGATGAACTATCAGGGAATTCTTAGCATCGAACGCGAGGAGCCGGACCGGGAGAGAAGAGTTGCTGACATCAAGACGGGAATATCTCGATTGAAGCAATGGAAGATTGACGTTGGATTGTGAAACAAAATAGTTCGTTCAGATAGGAAACAACTGGAGCTGACGTTGGAGATGATTCGTGTCGGGTTGATTGGATATGGGTATGTGGGCAGGACGTTTCATGCTCCCTTGATCTTGTCGGTGCCGGGCCTGGAGTTGACGGTTGTGGGTTCGAGCAAACGGGATGCCGTCCTGGCCGATCTGCCCGGAGCGACGATCTGTGGAGCGATGGAAACAGCGACTCACCCGGATGTTGATCTTGTGGTGATTGCCAGTCCGAATGAGAGTCATTTTCCGCTTGCGGCGGCTGCGCTGCGTGCGGGTAAAGATGTTGTTATCGACAAACCTTTCACGGTGACCCTCGCTGAAGCGCGCGAGCTTGCACAGATCGCAGCCGAGCAGCAACGATTGCTTTCCGTGTTTCACAATCGGCGCTGGGATAGCGAGATTCTTGCGACCAAGGCAATCCTCGATGCGGGCGTGGTTGGCGAAGTTTCGCACTATGAGTGCCATATCGATCGTTTTCGGCCTGTTGTGCGGAAGCGATGGCGCGAAGATGCCGGCCCGGGCGCGGGTCTATGGTTCGATCTTGGACCACATCTTATCGATCAGGCACTTTATTTTTTCGGACTTCCAAATTCGGTGAATGGCAACTTCGGCATCCTGCGCGAGGGTGGTCAAACGGAAGATTGGGCTCACGTTCAACTCAACTACGACCGGCTTCGGGTGATTCTCCACGCGTCTCTGCTTGCGTGTGGCGGTGCGCCGCGTTCCATCCTGAACGGCACGCACGGAAGCTGGGAAAAGTATGGTGCGGACGTGCAGGAGAGCCAACTGGTCGCCCGGATGAGGCCTGATGAAGAAGGCTTCGGGTACGATCCTGACCTCGGTATTTTGTACGATGGCGCTACCGGAAAGCAGACCAGGACGCCGACTCCAGCGGGATGCCAGCAGGAGTTCTATCTCGGAATCCGCGATGCAATTTTGAGGGGAAAGCCTTCTCCGGTTTCCGTGAGAGATGCGGTTGCCGTGATGGCGGTTCTCGAGACGTCGTTTGCATCGGGAGCCAGCGGACAGGTGCTGCCATTGCCTTTGACCGCCGAGGAGCTTGCGGAGTGGGAGCCGGCGGCAACTTCGCTACGGCCCACTCGTTCCAGTTCCGAGACAGTGTGATCCTTGGGCCGTACCTGTAAACGCTATTTATTCAGCAACCCCATGCTGTTCGCTCGCGGGACGATACCGACACGCAGATACTGCTGAGCAGCGATGCTTGCGGCGGCTCTTGCCAGGAAGCTTCGTTCTACCTGGTGGAAGATGATCTCTGTCGAGGCGAGGAAGCGCGGCAGGATGTTGTTTTCAATCACCTGCCGCGTCGTGGCCTGAAAGATACCTTTTCCGAAACCTTCAACGTCCGCGAACAGAACGCATTCGGGGTTGTTGATCTGGATGAGGCTGGCCACGGCAAGACCGAGAGCCTGACCACCTCTACGTAAAATGGCCAACGCTTCCGCGTTGCCGACGGCAGCGAGCGCCTCAATGTCATGGACGCTGTCGCATGCAAGCCCAGCTTTCTGCGCTATGGCCTGCATCGAGATACCGCCTGCATACATATCGAGACATCCGTTCTTTCCGCAACGGCAGCGCGGACCATCGACATCGAGTGTGACGTGTCCGACCTCACCGGCGCCTCCGTCATATCCCCGATAGAGATTGCCATCGATGTAGTGGGCGCAGCCGATATTTCCGCCAAGAATGACGCTCGAAAAGTGGCGTAGATCTCGCGCTCTTCCGAAGAGCTTCTCGCCGATCGCAACCGCATTGGCATCATTGCCGACGTAGGATTCAACACCGGTCGACTCTTTGACGAGGCGGGCAATCGGGACATCCCGCCAGTTGAGAGCCGCGGAGTAACGGCACAATCCGGCTCGCTCATCGATGACGCCGGTGACGGCCATGCCGATGCCGAGAAGACGGGCTCGCGGAACGCCTGTTTGTCGAAGGAGGTCGTTCATGGCGCGACGAATCGCAGTCGCAGTCTTCTGCGGAGTCTCACTGGGAGGCATTTCATACTCGCCGACGACATTGCCCTGCATGTCGGCAAGGATGGCGGGCGAGGGGGTTCCGGTGATGCTGACACCGACAAAATAGCCGTGGGAGGCGCGGAAGCGGAGTGAGATGGCTGGCCTGCCGCGTCCCTGCTTTTCCTGAATGACGGGAAACTCCTGCAATAGCCCAACGTCGAGGAGGTTCTGCGTAATCTCCGTAATTGCGGAACGGCTGATCCCGGTAAGCGACGCCAGATCGGAGCGAGAGAGCATACCGTGTTGCAGATAGGCTTCGATCACGACGTTCAGGGATGATCTGGAGGATCCTTCATTCACTGCCATTCACCCTATTCCTACGGATAATGAACACACTATACCTCTTAGCCAGCAGCTTCTGGGACAGGCAAGACAAATAATACAGAAAACGGAATAAATACGGATGGAAATCGGGATGCCGGGTTTTTCGGCGATCGCTCATTTGATTTCATATTTAATGTTGACACTCAACACGGCTTGCCATAATCTTCACTCACCGAATCAACTCTCGCACGTTATCGACAAAATATCACCAGATTTTCAACTGTTCCAAATGCTTTATTTATTTCTTATTTTGAAATAAATGGGAGTTTTCGAAGGGCATCTGGGACTGCATCGCGATATTGGTTAGAGGTGCTGCATGCGACGTAGAGAATTTATTGGAGCTGCGCTCAGTACAGGCCTGCTGTATACGAGTCCGCTTGCCAAGGCTTTATCCAACCAGACTTTGCCCATTTCCAATGCCGGGTTTGCGCCGATGGCGCTTGGTCTTTTGATCAAGCCTGCGCGTGATCCGGAAGCAATCATCTCGCGTGTGAAAGAGCTTGGAATACCAACGTGCTTTTTGTCGCTCGATGACTACATCGGTAAGTTCAATAAGAGCATCGCGGACCAACTAGGGGGGCTGCTGCATAAGTATGGAATTGTTCCTACTGCGGCAGAGGTGGTTGGGCCGGGGAAATTGACCTGGGACTTTATTCATGGGCCAGCGACGATTGGGATTGTTCCGAGAGCGACTCGCGCAGCGCGTGTGGATGCGCTGAAGCAGACCTCTGACTTTGCGAAGATGCTGGGCATTCCTAACGTTCAGACCCATTGCGGATTTATCCCTGAAGATCCCGCAGATCCTCTTTATGAGGAAGCAGTGCTTGCGATTCGTGAGCTTGCGGAGCACTGCGCCGGGAATGGCCAATCATTTTTGATGGAGACGGGACAGGAGACTCCGACGACGGTGTCGCGAACGATCAAGGATGTCGACAGGCCAAGTCTCGGCGTGGGTCTGGATACAGCGAACCTGATTCTTTATGGCAAGGCGAATCCAAGCGATGCGGTCGATATCCTTGGGCCGCATATTCGCAGCGTTCACGCGAAGGACGGAAAGTGGCCGACGGACCCGGACAAGCTCGGACAGGAAGTTCTTATCGGAGCAGGCCTTGTTGACTTCAAGCAGGTTTTCACCAAGCTGCACAAGGTGGGCTACCGCGGAGCGATTTCTATTGAACGGGAGACCTCTGGCCCGAAGCAGATCGAGGATGTGAAGCAGGAAAAGATCTATCTGGAACGGATTCTCGGACAGATCCAGAAAAGCTCAGCCTAAAGGAGAAGTATGAATCGGAGAAAGTTCCTCGGCACGTCGGGAGCCGCAATCGGACTGATGATTTTGAAATCGAAGACCGCCTTTGGGTATGAGGCGAACTCCGCAGTGCGCTATGCCCTGTTGGGTTGCGGCAATCGCGGAACCTCCGTGGCGAATTCGTTTGCGAAGAATAATTCGGCCAGGCTGGTGGCTTTGGCCGATATCTTTCCGGACAAGTTGGCGACTGCCAAGACGCATTTCGATCAGGTCAATGCGGGCCTGGGACTTCCGGCGATCAATCCGAAGCTTATGTTTCGCGGTCACAACGCCTATCTGGAGCTTGCTGCAAGCAAGGATGTCGATGCGATCCAGATTTCGACGCCGCCTTTCTTCCATGTCGAGCATCTTGATGGCGTCGTGAGCGGGGGCAAGCATGCTTACTGCGAGAAGCCAGTCGGCGTGGATATCGCGCAAACTGTGCGCGCACTTGAGATTGCCAAGCGCGTCGATGGAAAGGTCAGCATCGATGTAGGATTTCAGATTCGCAGCGCACCGCCCTTCGTGGAGATCGTGAAGAGAATCCATGCGGGGGACATCGGCAAAATTGCTTCAATCTCCGCTCACTACAACGGCCCGGCGTCCACGTACCCGGACCGGCCAGGCATGGGTGCCGACGAGGTGCGACTGCGCGACTGGCTGTGGGACCGCACGATATCCGGAGATATTTTGCTGGAGCAGAATATTCACGTTATCGACATCTGTAACTGGGTGATGGGAACTCACCCGATCAGCGCTATTGGGCGGTGCAGCCGGTTGGTGGTGAAGCACCTTGGCAATACCTCCGATAACTACCAGGTTATTTTTACGTATCCGGGCGGGGTTGAACTGAGCTTCTCGTCGACGCAGTTTGGGACGAACGGCTACTTCGATGTTGCCGAGCGCGTCTTCGGTGCGGACGGAGTTGCGGAGTCGCCTTACTCTGGTCCGTTGCAGATTTCAGGTCAGAAACCGTGGATCTGGGTGGATGACGCACCGGTCAAGAAGCAACCAGCAAAATTTGCGGCTGACGGAGATTTTACCGATAATCTTCGGCTCGCCGACACGATGAAAGACCGTGGATTCATCGAGAGCATCACGTCCGGAAAGTTTCACAACCAGATAGCGGAGGGGGTCTCAACCGCACGAAGCTGCATGCTCGGGCGGAAGGCGGCCGAAACTCACCAGGAGGTGACATGGGAAGGATTGCAGCAAAACAGCGAGGTGTATTCGCTGGGCATGGACATTACCCAGTTTAAATAGGCTCCGTTTTATTTAGCAGGATGCCATTGCTTTCGCTCCTCAAGAATCAGCGAAGGTCCAACAATTTTAATTCATTTGAAGTAAGGAGATCGCCATGAAGGTCAAGCTAATAAAGTCGTCCTATCCTGAAAGAGATGTTTCTCATTCGTGCCGGAATGCCTCCACGATATCCGCACCCAGATTGCCACGCATCTTTCGAATGGTTGCGGTCGCGGCGTTCACGTTGGCAGCTATCTTCATGGTGCCTAATTCTCAAGCTCAATCCACCACGGGCGACGTCGTGGGCACGATCATGGATGCAACCGGATCGGTTGTACCGGGCGCTACGGTCGTACTGACCAATATGGATACGCAGGAGAAGCGTACCCTCACCACGGATGCAACGGGACAGTACGTCTTCACGTTGCTGAAGCCAAACCATTACTCCGTTTCGGTGACCCGCACTGGATTCAAGAAGTCCACAATCAATCCTTTCGCACTGGCAGCAGGCGATCGCGCCCGTGAGGATTCCACCCTGGAGGTTGGAGCGGAGAATGAAGTGGTCGAGGTTACGGCCCAGGCACCGGCCCTGCAGGCTGACTCTTCGGTGCTGCGCACTACCATCACGAATGCGGCCACGCAGGATCTCCCGCTCAACGGACGCAACTATATCAACCTTGTTCAGGTTGTTCCGGGCGCGATGGAAGGGCTGAATAACGGCCTGGCCAGCGGCAATCGGCCGGATGACCGTCGTCAAACCTCTTCTGTTTCGATCAATGGCCAGTCCGACGTGATCAACAATCAGTTGATTGACGGTATGGATAATAACGAGCGCGTAATTGGTTCGATTGGTGTGCGGCCTTCCGTGGAATCGATTCAGGAGGTCAGCGTTCAGACAAACACCTTTACGGCTGAGGTAGGCCGATCGGCCGGTGCGATCATCAATGTCATTACCAAATCCGGAACTAACTCCTTTCACGGATCGGCATATGAGTTCTTCCGAAACACGGTGCTGAATGCGAATCCATTCAAATTCGGGGCGGCCATTCCAAAGCCCAAGTGGCACCAGAATCAGTTCGGCGGCAGTCTTGGCGGACCCATCCAGAAGGACAAGACCTTCTTCTTTGGTGACTATG
>JBDTDX010000133.1:0-6716 GCA_039922815.1 Granulicella sp. | reverse complement strand
GCCTTCCAGGTCCTTCTCTTTCGTTACACCGGTCAGGAAGATGTTATTGTTGGCGGCGCTGGCGATGCCCGCAGGCGCCCTGAGTTGCAAGGGATGATGGGTTACATCCTGGATACCTTCGCCATTCGCTCTCGGCCTACTGCTTCAGTTCCCTTCTCGACTTTTCTTGGCAGTGTCCGACAATCGACGATCGAGGCTTTGGATGCGGCTGAAGTTCCTCTCGACCGAGTTGTTCGCGCGGTGGAGTCCAAACGCGCCCCCAGTCATCACCCGCTTTTCCAGACATTTTTCGTCTTGGAGCCTCGTACAGGCTCGCTCCCTGCGGGCTGGGAGGTCACGGCCGGAGATCTGGTTGTTGGGGCAGCAAAGTTTGATATCTACCTGGAAGTTACGGAGCTGCCCACCTACACGTCCGCACGCATCGTATACAGCACCGATCTGTTCGATGCAGACAGAATCCAACGTATGGCCGGCCATTGGACGAATCTCCTGGAGGCCATTTGCCAAGCTCCTGATTGCCCGTTAGGCGATCTGCCTCTGCTCACTCCCGAAGAGCAAGACCTGATGCTCGTTCAATGGAACAATACCGCTCGGGAGCTTCCGGCTACTACGATGCACGGACTGGTGGAAGCTCAGGTGAAACGGACGCCGGATCATCCAGCCGTCACGTTCGAATCGGCCTCCTGGACCTATGCGGAACTCGACCACCAATCGGAAATGCTCGCCACCCATCTGCGCGCGGCGGGCGCAGGACCGGGTCATCTTGTTGCTCTTTGTCTCGAGCGCTCAGAGAATCTACTTGCCGGACTTCTTGCCATTCTGAAAACGGGGGCAGCCTACCTTCCGCTCGATCCTAGCGTGCCACGCGATCGGCTGCTGCTGTGTCTTGAGGATGCTGCTCCCACCGTGGTTTTCACGCAACGCAGCGTGGCTTCTCAACTGCCAGCCAGCAATGCGAAAGTCTTGATTCTTGAGGACGTCATTGCGGAGGGCAGCGTATCTGTATCCACTGAAGTAACGCCGGGGGCGGGTCCGGAAGACATCGCTTATGTCATCCATACCTCCGGGAGCACAGGCCGACCCAAGGCCGTCGAACTGCGGCACAACTCTGTCGTCAACCTGCTTCTTTCCATGCAGCGAGAACCGGGTTTCACGGCCGCAGATACACTGCTCGCGGTCACGACCATCTCCTTCGATATTGCAGTACTTGAGCTCTTTCTCCCTCTCATCTCGGGCGGTCGCGTCGTTATTGCCAAACGTGAGGTGGCGCTTGATCCTACACTTCTTGCAGCCATGATTGAGAACACCGGCTGTACAGTGATGCAGGCTACGCCCTCAACATGGCGTGCGCTGCTTGCCAACAACTGGCCAGGCCAGCCCGGACTTCGTGTTCTGTGTGGCGGGGAGAAGCTTCCTCACGATCTTGCGAGCAGCCTCCTTGCGCTGGACGTCGAGCTCTGGAATGTCTATGGCCCTACAGAGACAACGATCTGGTCTACCGCCCAACGGGTTCTCGCGACCCCAGGAGCCGTGTCGATTGGCAGGCCCATAGCGAACACAACGACGTTCATTCTGGATGCAAATCAACAACCTGTTCCTGTCGGTGTTCCCGGAGAACTCTATATCGGGGGTTTCGGTCTTGCAAACGGCTACCGCAATCAGCCGGAGCTCACCGCCCAGAAATTTCTTCGCCCGGCCGTTGCCAAAGGGGAACTTCTCTATCGGACTGGAGATTACGCTCTTTACCACGGGGACGGAACCATTGAATGTCGAGGCCGGGCAGATCACCAGGTAAAGGTTCGCGGATTTCGTATCGAACTTGAGGAGGTGGAAGGAAATATCCGCAAACATCCAGGCGTAGCGGCTGCCGCTGCCCGCGTGTGGCCCGATTCGTTTGGGGGAAACCGGCTCGCCGCGTATGTCATCGGGAAAGATGGACAGGTCCCGACGGCGGCGCAGTTGCGCGAATTTCTGAAAAGCTGCCTCCCTGATTACATGGTTCCGTCGGATGTTATTGCACTCAAGGAGATGCCCCTTACTTCCAATGGGAAGATGGATCGAAACTCTCTCCCGCAGCCTGACCTGACAACGTTTCGTACGATTACAGCGCTTCCCTCTACGGAAGAGGAGCTGAAGCTCGCAAAGATCTGGGCCGACGTGTTGGAAGTCAACGCCGTCGGAGTAGACGATAATTTTTTTGACCTTGGGGGTCACTCTCTCCTGCTGGTCCGCCTCTTCTCCCGGATCAATCGTGAATTCGGAACAAACCTGCCAATCACGATCATTTTCGAGACGCGAACCCTGTCCGAACTCGCGAAAGCTCTTAAGAACAAGGTGCGGATATCCTCGCTTGTACCCGTGCAAACACTCGGGACGAAGCCTCCGCTTTTCATGGCCCATTCCTATCTGATTTATCGGGGGCTGTCGACCGCGCTGGGGTCCGACCAGCCCTTTTATGGGTTGCGAGAACTTGAGGAAGACGGAGAGCTATCCATCAAGGATCGTGCGTTGCGTTATATCGTCGACATGCGTAAGGTGCAACCGCAAGGGCCTTATCGCATTGCAGGTTGGTGCGCAGCAGGACCGCTCGCAGTTGAAATCGCTTCCCAGCTCTTGATGGCAGGAGACAAAATTGCTTTGTTGCTGCTCTTCGACTCCTGGCTACCCGGCTATGCCGAGAAGATGATGAAAGCCAAGGAGAACAACCAACATTCGTTTCCCGCTCTCAACGCAGCTCACTCTAAGCTGGCACTCCATCTAACCAGGATGAGGAGCCTCCGGAGTGGTGAGAGAGCGCGATATGCGTTCGGCCAACTGCGACGCATCCTCAAAGGGAAGCGTGACCAGTTTTACATCAAACATTGGGGACGCATGTCGCGGCTTTCCGATGCATTGAACATTCCGCTACCCCAATTCATGCACAATACGACACTAAAAACCTTTGCAGCTCTTAATCAATTCCGTGCGGAAAGGATGCCCGTTGCGATGACATTAATTCGTGCAAGACAGACAGGCCAAATTACCGGAGCTTCAGAGTCCTGCGGCTGGGAGCAGGTAGCCAGCCAGGGAGTTCGAGTTCTCTGGGCACCCGGGGATCACGAGACAATGTTTGTCGGCGATCGGCTAAAGGTTACAGCCGATTTGGTGGGTCACGCTCTTGGCGATATTCTTCCTCTCCAATTGCCTGAGCAGCGGCAGCAAAGCCGGAACAGCGCTAGTTCTGCGAAGTGGTCCTAGAAGAGTTGGTTCTTGGAGTTCGGGGCGAGAATCGAGCAAGAGGAGTGGAGCTCAGGCGTAGACAAGTACTGTAGCTCCTGCTGCAATCAACACACCTCCGAGAACCTTGGCAAGAGAGATTCCCTCGCCGAGAAATATCCACGCGAATAAGATGACCAGCACAACGCTGAGCTTGTCCACTGGAGCAACGCGGGATGCAGGACCAAGTTGGAGCGCTCGAAAATAACAGAGCCAGGAAAGACCAGTCGCTAAACCTGAAAGCACCAGAAAGAGCCATGAACGCCTGTCAATCAGGGCGATTTCGTTGTGCTTTCCGAATGAAATTGCAATCGTCCAGGCAAAAACAAATACAACGGTAGTCCTAATTGCAGTCGCTAGATTGGAGTCCACATTCGCGACTCCTATTTTTGCCAAGATGGCGGTAGCTGCAGCAAACAGTGCTGAAAGCAATGCCCATCCAATCCATGTCATAGCTGCTCCGTGCTTGCTCATTATTCTTCAGCGCCTATGCCGTCGAGGCCGAATCGCACCCGGTCGATGCTACCTTCTGCCGTCCACATAGAGTTGCATTCTCTGCATCTCCGAAATTGTTACATTTCCCTTGGAAACTAGGGAATTGCGTGCACGCCTACAAAGTCGCTGCCGTGTTCTCGCCATAGGTTTGGTAGGGCATTGGCTCCACGCTCGTCGGCATATTTTTGAGAACTAGCAGATCGAGCTTGAGCTGCGGATATTTGCTGATCGTTGGCGAATCCAGATTGGCATAATAGGCTTCAATATCTTCCTTGATCCCCGGCGGAATTGGCTGCGACGGCTGCATGGTCAGACGATGGACCAGGCTGGCGTATGTCGAATCTGTGAGCGAATATCCTCCAAGCTTCGCAACGCTGCCGGTGTCGAGATCCCGGTTCGGGAGGGGATGGCGACGATCTGTCGACTGTCGTGGAATGTCTTGCTTGGCATCCGGATTCTCCGTGAGAGGACGTGAAGGAGGTGGGCAGAATGAGTGTCGGCAGTTGCAGACTCGGAAGACGTGGAGCGAGTTGCAGGCGGTGGAGTGAAACGTGCAAGGGTGTAACGAAGGGCAGCAATCGAGTCAGCAACACTGTGGATGTACAGTGCTTCGGTGTCGGCAGTGGGACCCTTCACCGCGACGAGCCTGAGAGGCCCTATCTTGGGCAGGATGAACAGTAAACCGGCAAGGGAGTAAGTGCCAATGCCTGCCTTGCGGCGATAGTGATCCCAATCGCAATCCGCGGAGACAGTCGCGATTTCTTTTCGCAACTCTGCAAGCTCGAGATTCGGCACGTTCACCGGACGGTGGGAGCGGTGCAACACCGCTATGGCGTAGGCGATCCGAGGAATGAAGGCCCGAACGGCGAAGCGATAGCTGCCAACGTTCACGCGGCGTCCACGAGTGTTGGAAAAGTCGATGCTGAGACCGTAGGTCTGATAGAAAGCAAGGGAAAGCTGGCGAGTTGGGACTTCGAGTCCGACGTGATCCAGATAATGAGCGGGCGCAACGCGATGATTCGCAATCTCGTTGATGTCAAACCCAAACTCAGTGCGAACATGTTGCTGTTCGCCCTGGGCATAGTTGACACTACGTCCATACTTCCGGCCAAGCTTAGGAAACTCTACGGGGACGGAGATGTTTGTAGCCTGAGAGTGTCCAATTGTGTCGCCGATGTAGTGTGAAAGCGCGCCCACGGCGAATGCAAGCTCATCCGCATTTCCTGCGTTGCGGAATAGATTGACCACAAAGTCTCCAGAACGGACATAGTGGGTGAGATTAGAGAATGATGGATCACCGAAAGGATAGTAGCCGATATCCTGAATGACGCAACCACCATAAGCGTAGGCGCGTGCATGCTCAAGCTGTGTGGGGGTGAGCGTCGGGTATCGGCTTAGCAGCAGGGGAACGATGGATTGTTGCCAGGTGAGGTCGATGAGTTGTTCATGTGTAAGCAGCGAATACGCATGCGCGCGGAGCGGCAGCAAGCAAAACAAAAGCAATAGCAACGGGGTGCAGAGGCGGCGACTACCAAATAGGGTCACACATGAATACTAGCTGACCGTCGCAAACCGCGTTACTGTTCAGCCCTTCGCTTTCGTACAACCCATGTCGTCATGCAACGATAGTCCTGCACAATTGTTGTTTTTAGTGGATCCATAAGGACACCGTTCATTTCCTCAGTAAACCCTAAAAGCATCGTTTCATCCGGCAAAAACCATTCGGAACCATCCCCCACCACAAAACGATTCCTGCCAACTGGTTTGAAGTCCATCCCGATCCTCGAACCCAATCGGCAGAACAACATCCCGCCGGGTCGCAATACTCTCCATAGCTCTGCAAGCATCGTCCGGAAATGCTCTTCATCGTGTGCAAAGTGGAGTACCGAATTGCAGATCACCACATCTGCAAACGTATCTGGAAACGGCATTCTCTCGATAGCGCCCACTTGAAAATTGTCGTTTGGCAATCCGGTTTCAAACGAGCGGGACAAGCGTCGAACATGCTCCACACCTTCAGGGTCGGCGTCGAGCGCAAAGACTTCGCATCCTTCGCGGAGCAGATGCACCAAATTGCGCCCGTATCCGCAGCCAGCATCCAGCACACACATATCCGGTGCGATGTTTCCACGCAATATTTGATCGAATATGTAGATATCAATCTGCCCAAACTGTTCCTGGATGGTTAGCCCCACTCTGCCCCCACTCTGGCTTTCACAACGCTGATTGGTCGAATTTCCATAATCGTAGTCTTCCGAATTTCACGAGAGATCACCATGAAAGTGGCGGCACAAGACCGTGCAATTGTCATGTACAAGTTGTAACAGCAGCGTTTCAATTCTTTGTGCCGGACAGGTAGGTAGCAGTCCATAGTGATTATCAATTGCGACCAATCTGGTATTTAAATTACTAAACTTAGCAGATCAATATAGATTCATTGAGAGCCATGTGATTCGAGTTTAGAATCTCATAAAAATCTTTTGGCGACTTCAGAGCAGTCAAAGGCATTTCCTTTGATGTAGCGCAAGGGGAGATCTTTGCCTTTCTCGGACAGCATGGCGCTGGAAAGGCGACGACGATCAAGATGCTGACTACCTTGTTGCAACCTGCAGCGGGATGAACGAGTTGGACGGACTCAATCCGCTGACACATGCCAAAGAAGCCCATCTACGTTTTGGCATAGTGTTGTCAAATAAATGCTGGTGGCTCCAGCATCTCGCTTTTAAATCATGATTAACCGAACGCTTGGGGAGCTACAAAAGCCGCGATTCAAGGCTTGCTGATACTAGAGGCTGTTATGAAGTTTGCATCTGGTTAGGGACTTTGCGGGGGGTTGTTGTCTGTCCAGCATGGATGGATGGGGACGAAGGGCAAGGTTGGGTATCCGAGCGATGTTTCCGATGAGGAATGGGCATTTGTGTTGCCGTATCTGCTGTTGAGCAGGGAGGACAGCGCTCATCGAGAGC
>JBDTDX010000132.1:0-12547 GCA_039922815.1 Granulicella sp. | reverse complement strand
GCGGTTGACGACTGCGTCGAGGTGGGCCTTCGAGCGCTTGAACTTGAGGATGCCGGGAATGGGGAGGTGCATGAACCACTCAAGTTTGGGGAAGGCGACGAGGAAGTTGTAGAGGCCCATGACGGTGTTGACCTCGTCGTTGATGGCGCGAATGTCGGCGGTGACCTCGGTGTCGAAGAGCGTGCGGGCAACAATTTCAAGCGACAGTTCCATGCTCGCGGCGGCGATATCGAGCTCCTGCCCAGGCTGCCACCGGTCGCGCTGCGCTGCGGCAATGGCAACAATCTGCCCGGCGTAGGCAGCGATGCGCTGGCGATGAAAAGCAGGCGCGGCGATGCGACGCTGGCGGATGTGGATGGGATCGTCGGAGGTGATGAGCCCCTCGCCGAGCAGGACCTTCATCCGACGCACCGTTCGCTCCTTGACGAAGGAAGAGGCCTGAGTGACCAGAACCTCGCGAATGTAATCGGGGTCGTTCAGGAAGACAATCGGCGTGCCCATAAACCGATAGTGAGCAATGTTGCCGTAGGTCTTGTGCAGGTATTCGAACAGCCGAATGGGATCGCCAAGCTTGACCCACTTCTTGAATGCGTAGAAGGGAAGCGAATGCGGCAGGCCGGGCGGCAGACGATAGCGAGCCTTGTTCATGATGCTTCGGATGCGCTTGATGCCCTGGGGAGCCGCTGGGTGACGATGGCGTAGAGGAGTTGCTCAATTTCCTCGATAGCGGAATTGGATGGAATGGGCACGACGCGCGAAGGTTCGCGCTCGGCAATGCGGGTGTAGGCAGTGTGGATGCGGCCGTAGAATTCGTCGGATTCGCGCTCGAAGCGGTTTTCGTCGGTACCGAAGGCATGCGTGTTGCGATGATTGCGGCGGCGCGCGCGGGCAAGCGAGGCCTCAAGCGGCGGCAAGAGAAGCAGCGTCAGGTCGGGCTGAAGACTGCCGCAGACGGCGGCGTGGAGTGCGAGGACCCGCGCGGAGCCAAGTTGACGGCCTCCACCCTGGTAGGCCTCTGAGGAATCGGTAAAGCGGTCGCAGAGCACAACGCTGCCCGCGGCGAGGGCTGGGTCGATGATCTCAGCGATCGCCTGGGCACGGTCGGCGAACATGAGCGTCAACTCGGCGATGGGATCGATCGGGCCTAAAGCGGTCTCGGAGCGGGAGTCGAGCAGGACGCCCCTTATACGGTCGCCAAGGGCCGTGCCGCCGGGCTGACGCAGGGTCACAACGTGACGGCCTTCGGCGGTGAGTGTAGCGGCGAGGCGGCGTAACTGCGTCGTCTTGCCGGAGCCGTCGAGACCTTCGAAGGTGATGAAAAAACCACGCGGCATAGTGGGAGTTTATCGCAAGAGGCGGTGACGGCATCCAACGTCATAGGACCGGTTGAAACGGTTGCGGCGGGGGAGACAGGAGAGTCCGATGATCATCATCTTGGTATTCATGGCAGGCATCGTTCTGGTCGGTGCAATTCTTTTCTATAAGGCCAAAGGGAAGCCGAAAAAGGAAAGAGTTGAACAAACCCCTCAAGTACTGCCGAAAGCGCGGACATCCGGCGAGGGGGACGACTAGTACTGGCGTTGACGAGGAGTGCTCGGCTAAGGCCCCTATCGCTTGGCGGGAGGTGCCTGCCAGTGAACGCCATCCGGCGCAATCGTCACATGAAGCTGGCCTCCCTGGCCTTCCTGAAGCGTGGGTCCGTCTGCGTGCTTTTCCGTTTGTGTGGAATCGGTGTAGATGATCTTCGTCGGCCCGTCGCCAAGAATTTTGAACCGATAGTGAAAGTCCTGACCGGGCGCGAGGTTCTCCGTGCCAAAGCTCGCCGAGGGGTAATCCACCTCAATGAGAGGGATGGGGGTCGCTGTCCGATTGCTTACCGTGGCATCGACGTGCGCCGAATGACAGCCGGAGAGTGCGAGCAACGTAAGGGCAGACGCGAGAAGGCAGGGAACACGCATGGAGCTTCTAGGGTAACAGTTGACGTGATTTAACTTTGGCCACCGGTGCGGCGCGAGCCTCGGAACAACTCCGGAAGCCGGTTGAAGAGCGAAACTGCTCGGAGCCATTGGCGGTTGTCGATGGCAGGGTAGCCGCTGACGATCTTGCCTGCGGCAACATCGTTTGGAATACCGCTCTGCGCTGTGGCCATCGCGCCATCGCCAATCGTGCAGTGTCCGGCAACGCCGACCTGACCTGCGAGGATGACGCTGTTGCCGATGGTCGTTGATCCAGCCAGGCCGACCTGGGCACAGAGGAGTGTGTTGCGACCAACGATCGAACCATGGCCTACCTGAACGAGGTTGTCGATCTTGGCGCCAGCGTGGATGCGGGTTTCGCCGATCGAGGCGCGATCAATGCAGGCATTGGCCTGGATCTCGACATGGTCTTCGATCACGGTCGAACCGGACTGCAGGATCTTGTACCAGCTTCCGTCGGCCTGTTTCGCGAAGCCGAAGCCGTCCGCGCCTACGACGACGCCGTTCTGGAGTGTCACATCGTCGCCCAGGCGGCAATGCTCGCGGACGACCGCGTGGGCATGAGCGAAGAAACGGTCTCCGACATGAACGTGGGGATAAAGCACGACATGCGGCAGCAGCGTGGCGCGATCGCCGAGGATGACGTGGTCCTGAACGACAGCGTAGGCACCAATGTGAGCATCCTTGCCGATGCGTGCCGTCGGGGCAATGACCGCCGTGGGATGAATGCCCGGCGCATAGGTGGGTGGCGTGTAAAACAACTCGATAGCCTGCGCGAAGGCGAGGTACGGGTTCTTGAGCCGAAGGGTGGCCGTGGAAAGCTCGGCAAACTCCGGCTCGACCAGAATGGCGGTAGCGCGGGTGGTGCGGGCGAGCGCGGCGTACTTTCTGTTGGCGACGAAAGTCAGATGTCCCGGTGCCGCGTCTTCGAGACCGGCGACTCCGGTGATGACGGCGGCAGGATCGCCCACAAGCGTGGCACTCAATCGTTCGGCCAGTTCAGCCAGTGTGAAGGAGGAGTTCATGCGGAGATTGTAGTAGAGCCGTCCGCTAATTGGGGCGGAGGCTGGCTGGCAGCGTGCTGAAGAGCGTCTCCTGCAGGCTTGGCGCTTCGGTGGCGGGCAGCGGCTTCTTGCGGGAGGGGCTGGTGATGACCGCGATCAGTTGCAGCTCGATAAGGGCGGAGCGCGGGACGAAAATCCGCTGGGTGTTCGAGCGGATGTCTGGCGGGGTCAGAAAGAGACCGCCATCCTCGAGGACGCCTGCGAGGAGGGAGAGGTCGGTTGCGGCCAGGCCCTCCAGCAGATCGCCACCGCGGAAGGTCATGCGAATCCACAGCCCTTCGGTGCGCGGACGGGCGAGAAAAGTTCGGCGGCTCAGGCGCTCCGGATTCGTGGTGTCGTTCAGGTTGAAGTCGCGGACATAGCTGATCATCTTCACTTCGTCCCGGGCAACGGGGACGACGCGTCCCCCAAGATCGAGCAGATCGAGCATGAACGATCCACCCTGCAGCCGGACGAAGGCCCCTGTGGGCAGGTACCCAGAGAAGAGGGCTCCGTTGAAACAGCGGATGATGACTTTCTTTTGAGTGCTGGCCATATTCCTCGGCAAATCGGCGCTGGCGGTGATTGCGTCCCATGAAAGTAACGCTGCAATTCCGGTGCAAAAAGACTGGTCAGGAGCTTTTGGTTATGTTACGCTTACATTTTGTGTTTCGCACCAACGATCTTTCTAAATTGTTGACTAAGAAGAGTTTAGGTCAACCCGGGATGTTTCCGGTCTGGAGTTAAAGCGCGTATGGCCGATTACATCTATCTGCTCGAGAACCGACTTTCCGCAGGCCAGCAAAATGCCCTGAAACAGGTGCGCGAAGTCGCACGCTCACAGGGCCTCACGGTCTTTCTGGTAGGTGGCGCGGTACGCGACCTGACCAGCGGCTCCCCCGTGCGCGACCTGGATGTAGTCGTTCAGGGAAATGCCCTCAAGCTAAAGAAACAAATAGAGTTGGCTGGCGGCGTTATCACTGGGGAAAATTTGACGGGTCAATCCTTCTTCGCTCGCTTCAAGGGCGGCGTGAGGATCGAGATTGGAAGCACGCTTTCGGCTACCTTCCCGAAGCCAGGAAAGCCTATTCTCAAGGCGGCAACGATCCTCGACGACCTGCGACGACGTGACTTTACCGTCAACGCAATGGCACTCTCGCTCAACGAGGGATCGTATGGCCTGTTGATGGACCCCCTTAATGGCGTGGCGGATATTGAAAACCGCCAGCTGCGGCTGGTGAGCAACTATGGCTTCATTGAAGCTCCCGCACGGATGATTCGAGCGATACGCTTTTCGGCACGTCTGGGCTGGGTGATGGATGAGAAGACGCAAGCCCGTTACGATACCGGCAAGCAGGAAAATTACATCGCGGCGCTCAGTGATTTTCATCGCGGCTACGAGACCGAGGAAATCTTTCACGAGGAAGATCCGCTCCGAATTCTGCGCAAGCTGGAGGAAGAAGGCTGGACCAAACACCTTTTTCCGCCGTTGACGGTTGCGAAGGCCAATGCTACCGAACTCGAGAAGCTGCGTGATATTCAGACCCAGTTGCAGATGCGCGGCATTCAGCCGGAGGCCGCTGCGGCGAACTTTCCCCTGCTGACGGCGAAGCTTTCAGCGAAGGAGGTCCTGGAGCTGAAGAAGAGCTTCACGCGGCCGGGCTTTGTGACCGAGATTGAAACCCTCGAAGCGGATGCCAAGGAATTTGCCACGCTTCTGACGGGTAAAGGGGCGGCAGCGCCATCTCAGGCGTGGAAGTTGATCGAGGCCGCGAAACCGGAGGCAGTCCTTTGGGTGGCGTACTCGTTGAAGAGCAGTGCAATTCAGACGAAGCTCAAAAGCTTCGAGACGGAGTGGCCGCAGGCTCGCACTCGAATTCCTTACACGTTGATGCAGGAGATGCGCATCACGCCCGAACTGCCTGAGTACGACGAGCTGGTCGAGAAGCTGTTCTTCGAACTGATGGACGGAAAACTGGGTACGGTCGAGGAGATGAAGGCGTTCCTCGAAAGCTATTCGCCGCCCGCTCCTCCGCCAACGGTGCATTTGCGCCGTGCGCGCGCCGCCAAGAAAGAGACAAAGAGCCGCAAGAAGGCTGTTCCGACCGAAGACGCCGACGGCGAACTGAGTGACGAAGCTGCTCCCGGGTCTGAGGAAGATGGCAAGGAGGCGACTTCCGCAGATGGAAGACCGGTTGCCGCGAAGCCGCTTCCCGCAAAGGCAGCATCCGCCGGAAAGACACCTCCAGCAAAGGGCTCTGGCGTGAAAACAACGGCTGCGGCCGCCGGGAAATCTCCTGGAAAGGGGACTGCGGTTACGGTACCGGCAGCGAAGAGTGCACCGGTTAAAGGTGGTGCAAAGGTTGCTGCAAAGGCCCCTGCAAAAGCTGCTCCGAAGTCTCCCGCAAAGGCTGCTCCGGCTAAGAGTGTTCCCGTCAAGAAG
Organism: Granulicella sp.; assembly: GCA_039922815.1. Classification (GTDB taxonomy): domain Bacteria; phylum Acidobacteriota; class Terriglobia; order Terriglobales; family Acidobacteriaceae; genus Edaphobacter. Next base: position 7,085 of record JBDTDX010000132.1, on the reverse strand, counting down.
GTTGTTGTTGCCGCAAAGAAGCCCGCTGTGCCGGCGAAGAAGGTAGCCGTGAAGGTGCCTGCCAAATCGGCTCAGAAGCATGCTGCGAAACCAGCTCCGAAGAAGGCCGTTCCTGCGAATAAGCACACCGCGCAAGTGAAACACACCACGCCTGTGAAGAAGGTGGTGGCAAAGGCTCCCGTCAAGAAGATTCCTGCTAAGAAAGCCGCTGTGAAAGCACCGGTCAAGCCAGTTCCAGCAAAGAAAGCTGTCCCCGCAAAGAAGGTTGTTCCGGTCAAGAAGGCCGCACCGAAGAAAAAGCATTAAGCTTCGCGTTCGATCGGGCGGCGATCGGCGTTTCTGTGCATCTCATCGTGTGAGGAATATGCGATGGTGATTGCGGTACTGTTGGGGTCGGTCCGAAGCGAACGGATCGGCGATCGGGTGGCAAAGTGGGCAATCGCTCAGCTTGAAGCGCGTGGGCATGAAGCCGTGCTTGTGGATGCGGCGGAGCTGAACCTCCCAATTTTAGACAAAATGTGGAAGGAGATCGATGGCAAGCGAGCGCCGACTCCTCCTGAATACGAGGCTCTGTTCCACAAGCTGGCTCCGCTTGCAGAGCTGTACGCACGGGCGGACGGGTTCTGCATTGTGAGCGCGGAGTATAACCACAGTGTTCCTCCGGGCCTGAGCAACCTGATCGACTATTTCCTCGAAGAGTACTTCTTCCGTCCCTCGGCAATTATCTGCTACTCCCGCCTGACGTTTGGCGGCGTGCGCGCTGCTATGCAGTTGCGCGCGCTGCTGTCCGAGGTCGGGATGCCTTCGATTCCGTCCATTCAACCTGTGCCGTCGGCAGGCAACGCGCTCAGCTCCACAGGTGTGGCGCTCACGCAGGAGTTGGCCGAAAGATCCGGCAAATTCTTCGATGAATTTGACTGGTACATGAAGGCGATGAAGGCGGAACGGGCAAAGGGACTGCCGTACTAAATCATTGCGGCCAACCTGCCCGTCACTCAATTGCCGGCGCAACGAAAGCCTACGTTGCGATGGCGTAGTTCCACTACGGGGAACTCTCGGTTGGGCATACGGATATCCCGCGAGATGTTGTAAAAGGAACCACCTTTCATGATTCTCCGATGTGGGTCGATCGGAGGAGTATCTTCGACCCATTCCCACACGTTACCCAGCATGTCGAAGAGCCCATAGGCGTTGGGTTTCTTCAGGGCTACGTCGTGGGTCCTGTCTTCACTGTTGCCGTCATACCAGGCGATAGCATCGAGCGGGCCATAGCGTGGTTCCGAATCTGACGTGCCGCCTGAAGCTGCGTACTCCCATTCCGACTCAATCGGCAGCCGCATGCCGACGATGCTGCAATAGGTTCGTGCAGATTGCCAGTCGACCTGCTCGACAGGACGGTTGGCTCCTCGATAGCGGCTGGGGTTCGATCCCATGATGTGCTCGTAGGCAGCCTGCGTGACCTCCGTTCTTCCGATCCAGAAGCCTTTGGCGAGAGTGACTTTCTGGCGGGGCAGCTCGCGTCCCATACATTCCGCGTCCTCAGGAGAGCAGCCGGTGAAGTAGGAGCCGGGTGCGATCCAAACGTATGCGAGATCATCGCGAGGATTTACCTTTACAGGATTCTGCTGAGGGCCGACCGAGAGTGTAAGCAGAGCGATGCCGAGGGCTAGCCAAAGCGTGTTGTAGGCTGTTAGCTGCATCGGGAACTTCGCTCTTACTGGAAGCAGGTGAGCAGGACAAAGAGGAAGATCCAGAAGATGCCCATCGAATGCCAATACCAGGCGACCGTATCGACGAAGACCTGGCGATTTTCCATCTGTTTGGATTGGTAGAGGGCGATCAAAGCGCCGACCAGGGCGGCAACGCCGATGAACAGGTGAATCGCATGCACGCCGGTAATCAGGAAGAAGAAATGGCTGCTGTTGTTAGTCGCGAAGAAGACGTGCTCGCTGGCAAGCTGTTTCCATGCCATCCATTGGCCAGCGAGGAAGACCAGGCCCAGGACGACGGTAGCCGCGAGCCACGGGATGGCTTTGCGGGTGCTCGGCTTGCCGAGACCGAGCCACTCGTCCATCACGTCTACCTCGCGGAACATGCGGCGGCGTGTTACTTCCATCGTGACCGAGCTGAGGATGAGGACGGCGGTGTTGAGCCAGAGGATCGGCGGAACGGCGGTCGGCATCCATAGGTTGACGTAGTTGTTGTAGGCGTCGATATGGCCGGTGTGCTGGGTGACAAAGAAGGCGCTGACAATGGCCGCGAAAAACATCATATCGCCGGCGAGCATGCAGAAGATGGCGAAGCGGAAGCGGGTCAGCCGTTCGCGCGGGCCATAATTGGGCGAGCGTCCCTTCCAGCCCTCATTGTCGCCGCCGCCACCGGTGCGCTTGTCGTTCTTGTCGTTGGGCGGACGTCGACCGTTGCCGCTGTCGTGGTCATCGACACGCCGTTTCTTCTCGTACTCGGTCCCGTTCGGGGTGATGATTGCGGGCATAAATGCTGCTCCCGGTGATGGCCGTGGGTACAGATTACTCTTGAATGACCGCGGGGTGTATTGTTTTCCATTGGTTAGATGCGCGGGCGGATGGAAGGGAGCGTATCGGCGAATGCTACGGTGGAGGAGATGAGATTAAAGATTGCAGCGATTCGTGCGGGCACGCAGCCGGTTGGCAGGCTTCCGGAGGGCGCGTTCCATCGATGGATGGATGAACCGATTTACTGTCCGAAGTGCGACGCCAGCTACAACCTGGTGGTCGACTACGATCAGTTTGTCGACCGGTTCTTTGCGGAGAGTTCGCGGCGGATGATCATGCTTTTGAAGAAGGCGATCTTTATGGGGCACGGCGATGACCATCGCGTGACGCACTTCGAGACGGAGGGCGTCGTGGTGCGGAGCATCAGGGTGCCGGAGCCTGGGCCTGTCTGAGGATGAGGTCGAGAAAGAGCTGGTGGACGCGGTGGTCGGCGGAGAGCTCGGGATGAAAGGTGGCGGCGAGCAGGTGGCCCTGGCGGACGAGTGTGGGTGCGCCGTCGCGCGTGGCGAGAACTTCGACCGCCGGGCCGACGCGGGTGATGCGCGGGGCGCGGATGTAGACCATCTCGAGCGGGCCGCCAGGAAGGGCAGTTTCGGCGGTGAGGATGGTGGAGTCGTTCTGGCGGCCGTAGGCGTTGCGCTCGATCGTGATGTCGAGCGCGGCAAGCGAGCGCTGGGCCGGATTGACGACGTCAGTCGCAAGCAGGATCGCACCGGCGCAGGTGCCAAAGGTTGGTGTCTGCCGGACGAAGCTGCTTAGTGTGTCGAAGAATTCGCCGCGTTCGAGGAATTTAAGCATTGTGGTGGACTCGCCGCCGGGCATGATGAGGGCGTCGAGGCCGTCTAAATCGCTCGGAATGCGGATCAGTCGAGGGGTTGCGCCGAGGGCGGTGAGTGTGCGGACATGGGCGTTAAAGGCACCCTGCAGGGCTAGCACTCCGATGACCAGGCTCGGTTGCGATGTTGGCTCGATGATGGTACCCCCCCCCTAAATTGGTAAAATCCTTTGAATGAATAACTTGCGAAGTCTTGGTGCTGTAAGATCCTCCATTGAAAGGGGTTATGGGTAAGATATTCTAAACAAAAGACTTAGGGAACTCTTTGGAGTGTTCCGACAGATTTCTCCCGATTTGCTCTCACCAAGATGGTGTTCTCTTTCATTATAAGGAATTGAAGGGGGTAAATGCGCAAAGGGTAAGTGGCTTAGGTTGAGTAACTTGCGGTGCATTGGGGCTTGACAGGTTTAGTTACCAAATTTTGCATGGTGCTCACCGCTTACTTGACGTATCTGGTGAATATCAGGGACGAGTTCTCTCTGCCGTATTAGGAACAATGGCGCTGGGCTGAGAAGAGGAAGAAATGGAAGTTACACCGTTTGCAAAAAGCACAAAACGCATAGCTTCAATAGGAGATGTTGTAAGGAGTTGAACGCATATGTTGGAGTACAAGAAACTCACACAGGCGGCTTAGTTGGTGGTTTTCCATCTCCCAGATCATCCGACCACTGAGGAGTTTGACATCCCTTCATTAAAATACTTGCTTGCGCTCCTTTAGGAAACCTACCTTCTGCATGATCGAAAACTCTCCGCTTGTATAGCCAATAGCGATATGCCCAAGGCAAGTCGTATTTACCTTTTCGGAATTCGATCACTTCCGAATAAAATCCGTTTTGAGTCCAGATAAAAAACGTATATCCCGCTAGCCCGGCGGTATCTAATTCCGGAGATATGCCGCCGGGAATTGGCTTAGACCAAATTGGATTTACAGTCCCCAATTCAATACTTGGTTTGTAGAATTCTCCGATATTTTGGGTGAATGCGTGTGGACTCAAAATCTGAACTTCTACTCCTGTAAGGTTATTTTTTCCTCGGTTATAAAACACAATGGGAATTTTCCCATCGACGACCGCGTGGGATTGAGGCACGATACATGGATACGAATCTTTACCCGATATTTGGTCGAGATTACTCTTCGCAGTAGACGCGACTCCTCGTGTTGTCGTTAAAACATCATCGACATGAGAGATGGTTGATCCATATTCGCTCTGCGCCTGTGAAATCGACAGTTTTAAAGCATTGGCAATATCCTGAAAGCTCTTTAACTCTTCACATCTAGCGAAAGCCTGATCCCTGTCATGCTCGCTTCGATCAAGATATAGAGTTCTAAGTTCCAGCAGAAAAAAAGCGAGCATAAGAAATGTCCACAGGGCTTTTTCACTTCGCCCCATCTGCTTTAGCTCTCTGAATAACCAAGGCACTATCACCCCCAATAGTGCAAGGATGGCTATAAATGTTCCCACAGGCGGATGCCATTGCCACCAAAGGGGTAGCACTTCTCTGCATGTTTCCATTGAAATGAACCTCCGCAACCTTGAACTACGCAAGACTAAGTCGAGAGTACTCTGGCACTTAGCTTCTATCAAAGTGATAAGCATCGAGGTTTTATGCGGGGATTCGGGATGACAAACTCGGGAGTGGGCCGGTAGGATTCGATTCGTGAAGACCTGGGTTGGCCGTGCGGAGAATCTCGGACGAAGGTGTCTCGCCCGGCTTCGCGCGTGGGGCGAAATGGTGCTGGCCCGTTCGCCCTGGGGGACGACGGGGACGATTTCGGCTGCGATTCACGGCCTGGTGATTGCTTCGCTGCTGCATACATGGCTCTTCTGGGCCAAGCCGATGCCGCCGGTGGGCGACAAGGGAGCGCATCGTGTGCTGCTCTATATGCCGGGGAAGGCTTCGATGTCTTCGGAGGCAGTGAAAAAGGCGGTGCCCAGGCCGAAAGTGGTGCATAAACATGCCGTTCTGCCGAGCTATAAAGTTCTGGCGGAGGCGACGAGTACGCCTGCTCCGGTTGCCGAGCATCCGGACAGCACGACCGGCAATGACGCCATGGGGATGGGCAGCGTGAATATTGCGCGGGTACAGGCGTTTCCTGCGTTGAAGCCGGATCTTTCGCGGCTGTCGCTGGGCTCGGCGGCGGATGTGGTGGTGGATGTGGAGATCGATGATACGGGCAGAGTTTCGGCCGCCAAAGCGAGAAAAGGGATGGGCCACGGGATCGACGAGGTGGTGGTGGCGACGGTGGAGCAGTGGATCTTCTACCCGGCAATCAAGAACGGTAGGCCGGTGACGAGCCAGCAGGAGCTTCATTTTCACTACGACCGGGGCCGGGGCGTGGATGCGTGCGGGTGGGACTGCTTTCAGTTGGCGGGGCGATAGAGCTGCATTATTTGGGGAGTGACTCGCCGAAGCGCAGCAGGTTGCCGTCGGGGTCCGAGACCATAAACTCATTCATCTTCCACGGACGCGGTTCGAGCGGAGAGAGGATTTTGACCCCCGCAGCGCGGAACTCGGCTTCGAGGGCGGCTGCTCCGGATTCGAGATAAAAGTAGATGCCGGAAGGGTTGTTGCCCTCGACCAGGTCGGGCGCCTTGCGAAGATGGATGTCCAAGGTGTCGCGCGTGAGAAAGGCATAGATTTCTCCGTCTTCATAGGCCTCTGCTGAAAAGCCTAATTGGGTGTAGAAGGCTATGGCGCGAGCGATGTCTTTGACTGGAAGGATGGGGGCGTGGCTGGCGAGGGTGGGCATCGCGGGTAGTTTAGCGCATGGGACGAGTGGGGAAGCAGGGTTTTTCCACTCAGTTGAAGAAGGTCGGTAGTAGATTGGTGATCCCACCCTTCGCGATTGTACTGCGAAGGATGGGGCACCCGGAGAGTTGTTCAGGGAAGAGGGCTTTTGCGCGAAGCGCTTCCGCCCGATGCGGCGAGCATCACCAGCCGCGGGTTTGCATGAGGTTCTTCTCTTCGATGGCGGCGGCAGCGAGGCCCTTCATGCTGCCGATGACGGCTTCGGAGGCTTCGGAGACGATCTTTGGATCGTTGAAGTGGGTGGTCGCGAGGACGATGGCCTTGGCGCGGGAGATGGCTTCGGCGCGGTCGGCGGAGTCGTGCTCGACGTTGAGCGGAATCGCTCCCTCCTTCATGAAGATGCCGGAGCCGACGAAGATGGTTTCGGCACCGAGCTGCATCATCAGTGCGGCGTCGGCTGGGGTGGCGATGCCGCCGGCAGAGAAGTTCGGCACGGGCAGTTTGCCAGCCTGGGCGACCATGCGGATGAGCTCGTAGGGCGCGCCGTGGACCTTGGCGGCGTTGTAGAGTTCTTCTTCTCCGAGGACGGTGAGGGCCTTGATCTCGCGGACGATCTGGCGCATGTGCTGGACGGCGTGGACGACGTCGCCGGTGCCGGGCTCGCCCTTGGTGCGGATCATGGCTGCGCCTTCGGCGATGCGGCGAAGGGCTTCGCCCAAGTTACGCGCGCCGCAGACGAAGGGCGTGGTGAAGGCGTGCTTGTCGATGTGGAAGGCCTCGTCTGCCGGGGTCAGCACTTCGGACTCATCAATGAAGTCGACGCCGAGAGATTGCAGGATCTGCGCTTCGACGAAGTGGCCGATGCGGGCCTTGGCCATGACCGGGATGGAGACGGCGGCCATGATCTCTTTGATGAGCTTGGGGTTGGCCATGCGGGCGACGCCGCCCTCGGCGCGGATCATGGC
>JBDTDX010000131.1:0-3232 GCA_039922815.1 Granulicella sp. | reverse complement strand
CTTGCGCGGGCCGCGCTTGCGGGCTACGAGAACGCGGATGCGCTCGAGCATCTCCGAGGGTGAGCTGGCTCCCTTGGGCAGGAAGACGTCGGCGCAGACGGCGCGGTCGGCGGCATTGACGGTGCCAGAGACGATCATGGCGGGCAGGCAGGGGTGAAGCTGCTTGGCGCGGCGAACGAGCTCGTTGCCGTCCATCTGAGGCATCAGGAGATCGCAGAGGAGAAGGTCGATGGTGCCGGGAACGGCCTGCTGGATCTGTTCGAGGGCCTCCTGCGAGGAGTTTGCCTGGAGAACACGGTAGCCGCGGGTTTCGAGGAGGAAGGTGCGGACGGAGAGTACCTGTTCGTTGTCATCGACGCAGAGAATGATCTTCTTGGGGCGCATGCAGTCTCAGTTCTGCCGGAGGACGCCGTAGCGGCGATTCACAGCGGATGGCCTTCAGGGAGCGGCTGCTGATTGGCAGGCACGCATCCCCTTGGGGGAGTTGCAGGTGACCCGCGGCGCGGCCGGAGAGTTTCCGGAGCGTAAGGGAGCGGCTGCTTCCCGGAGGCACAGAAGGGCTCAACCTCAAAAGGCGAGGCTCTCCTGTCTGCTCCGTGGGGACGCAGTGCCCCCGGTTCCGCGCGAGGAAGATTTTCCGAGCGCCGAACCGCGGGTGCGAGAGAGGCTCAATGCCGAAGCAGGTTGCCCGCGGCTTCCTGGGGCGCAGTTCGGCGCTGCTGCGGAGCGGGGAGGATCGGCCCAGAAAAGGACCGTTTCCGCCTTGCGTGAGCAGGCGTCGCGTATGCGCTGAAGGGGAGGCGCGACTGCGTGGCAGTCAAGCTTCTCTCAACTCAAATTGTGGTAAATCAGGCGAAAGCAATTCATCTCCGAGGCCGTGAACTTGTCATCGACCTCGTCAACGCTTCCCAACATTACGAAGCTCTGTGTCGCTTGGCAACAGCGAATTAATGGCGAAAACGCTAGAGATTAGGGATTGCTCATCAACAGCCCCTGAGTAAGCGCCTGTTAACATTGGCGATTCGCCGGAAGTGCCTGTGTATAACCCGTGCATCACGGGATGAAAAGGCGTCCGTTTGCAACGAGGATGGTGCGCCCTCCAACGAACACATTTGAAACATCGTCCCCGGAGCGAGTCGCCTGAACGTGAATGCGGCTCGGTCGCAGCATCTCGATTCCCTGCTCGATGAGGATGGGCTGGTCACTCTCGACAAAGCCGTGACGGACGAGGTACGCGATCGCGCATCCTGAGGCCGAGCCAGTGGCAGGGTCTTCGCCGTTGTAGAACTGCATGCGTGCGTGCCAGTCGGCGCCCGAACCTGAAAGTGCCCGCGTGATGCAGTGAAAGAATTTTGCGTCGGTGCTTTCAAGATAGGGCTGGGCGAGGCTGTAGGGGATTTGCAGGCGAGCGGCAACCTCCAGGGAGCGCAGCGGGACGATGCAGAAGGCCATACCGGTGGAGACGGTCTGGATGGGCATTGTGGGATCGAGATCGGCTGGAGACAGCCCCAGCGCGGTCGCCACGTCAGCGGGCTCGTGATGCTGGCCGAAGATGGGATCGTTTTGCTGCATGGTGCCGAAGACGTCGAACTTGCCGCTGGCTTGGGCACTGAAGCGAACGGGGATGGGACCGACCGGGAGATCGAGAGTGATCTGCTCAGCGCCGCGCAGGGTGGGATGATTCCAGTAGAGCCACGCGGCGGTGCCGAGCGTCGGATGGCCGGCGAAGCGAAGCTCCTCCTGCACCGTGAAGATGCGGACCTGTATGCCGTGCTGTTGCTCGATCTCGGTCGAGCGCGGGAGGATGAACGTGGTTTCGGAGAGATTGGTCTCACGGGCGAGTGCCTGCATGTGCTCCGTGGAGAGGCCACGGGCGTCGGTGAAGACGGCGAGCGCGTTGCCTTCGAGGGCGCGTTCGGCGAAGACATCGACGACGGCGTAGTCGAAGCTGCGTAGCTGCGGATCGGGGGACGTTGACATGGGAAGCACCTCGCACGTATGTTTTGAGAACCGCAAGTGGAGCAAACCGGCTCCCTGCCAGCTTAGCTGGTTGCGGAAAAATTTGAACCATGACGACTACGTTCAATCCGATTCTCTCCTGTCGCCGCTGCTGTCAGCGCGTGAGTTTGCGGGTGGACGTTTAGGCGGGTCGAAGCAGAGTGTTTCGAAACACAACTAAACCCACCCTGATTCGGGTGGGTTTTCTATTGCGATGAAAGAAGAGAGAACAACGATGAGCGAGTTGCAAGCAGAAACAAGGATTCCACGCATTCTGGACCCGGCGCCGAACTTCGAGGCGAAGAGCACACAGGGCCTGATTCGCCTAGATCAGTACACCACCCAGGGTAAATGGGTCATGCTCTTCTCGCACCCGTCGGACTTTACTCCGGTGTGCTCGACGGAGTTCATCGAGTTCGCGCGGCGCAACGCGGAGTTCGAGGCACTGAACGTGCAATTGATCGGCGTATCGATCGACTCGGTCTACGCGCATATCGCATGGCTACTCGACCTGGAACAGCTGGGTGGCGTAAAGATCACGTTCCCGCTGATTGCCGACCTGGACCAGAGGGTCTCGCAGGCTTACGGTATGGTCCATGAGGCAGTCAGCGATACGGCAACTGTGCGCGCTGTCTTTTTTATCGACCCCAAGGGAAACATTCGCGCGCTGCTGTATTACCCCATGCAGCTCGGACGCAATGTGGATGAGTTGCTGCGGATCGTGCAGGGCTTGCAGACGGCGGATGCAAACGGGGTAAGTTGTCCGGCAAACTGGAAGGTTGGCGAGCCCGTGATCGTACCCGCTCCGGCAACGTTCGAGGATGCGACCAAGCGCGTCGAGGCTGGCAATACGGAGCTCGATGTGCAAAGCTGGTATCTTTCAAAGAGGACCCTGGCTCCGCCGATCAAAGAAGGCAGGTAGCGGGAGTCCGGCGATTGCACGAGAAGCACCGATGGCGAAGTGGCTAACGCGCTGGTCTGCAAAACCAGTATTCATGGGTTCAAATCCCATTCGGTGCTCCAATCATGTCAGCAACTTAGAGCTATATCTTAAAAGCCAAGGACCCACCGACACCCGCCTGGTTTTATTCTTCAGCCAAGTGGACATGGTGAGCTGACATTGAAGAGTAAGTGGGACCGCTACAAAGATGGCTACCTGCAAAGATGGCTATCTGCGGAAGGTCGACCGCTCCCATGGCTTCGCATGGGAATTTCGGATCAATGTAGTCATGTC
>JBDTDX010000130.1:0-3909 GCA_039922815.1 Granulicella sp. | reverse complement strand
GTGTTTTCTCATGCGCGTGCGGGCGTTGCCGGGGACGATACCCGAGGCTCAACCCTCATCGACGCGGGCGGCTATTATCACTTCAAATCGCCTGGCCTGCAGTTGCTCTTCGCCTACGGGCATTCGGTTGCGGGCCAGACAGAAAATTATGGCTATCTCGGTCTCTACAAGACCTGGGGCAAAGGCACCGACACAAAAAGCGCAGCGAGTGCGATGGCATCTGGACAGCAGCATTAGCACCGGACGAGTTCGGCAGACTTTTCGATAAAGGGAGACGTAATGGAAGTCACGCTTCGCAGTTTTTGGACCTTCGTTCACGGGATGGGCTTCGGCATGCTTTATCTGATGGCGTGCTCTGGTGCCTTTGTAGGGCTGTACCATTTCACAACTTCACCTACCCCTTCCGAAACTTCAGCAGGCAAGCAACGATTTCTGACTATCTACCTGCTCACGATGGTGGTGCTCGCATGGGTCGCCGTTCTGACCGGGGCCTACGTGATCTACCCGTGGTATCGGGCAGCGCCACCTCTGGGAACAACGGATCTCGCGATGTTCCCGCAACGCTTGCTGATGTCCAGTCCCACGACCATCGGCTGGCACTCCCTCGGGATGGAGTGGAAGGAGCATGTCGCCTGGTTTACCCCGATCTCGATCACAATGGTTGCGTTCGTCTTTATACAATATGGCCGTGATCTGAAGAATCATAGGCAGCTTCGGACCGCTGTGCTGTGCTTTGCCGTTGCGTCCTTCGTTTCTGCTGGGATATCCGGATTCTTTGGCGCAATGATCAACAAGAACGCTCCAGTCCAGGGCGGTCAAACAATCCATTTGAGTGGAGGGGAGCAGAAATGAATACCTCAAAGAATCCTTCGATGACAGAGGTGGTGACCCGGACGAACGGATCTGGGGGCGCGGCCATTCTATCTGCGGCTGTTGGATCGTTTGCATTGGCAATTCTAGCTTTAGTCGGAGATAAGTCTGCCGCGGTCAAGAGTAGCCTCGTCTTCTACAAGCCGACGGGACCGCTGTCGGGTGTTACCGATATAGCACTCTTGATCTGGCTCGCACTATGGATTGTGCTGGAGATGCGTTGGTGCAAGAAGGGCGTCGCGTTGGGCCCAATCTGTATTGCATCGTTCGTCTTGTTGGGCCTGAGCTTTCTGCTGACATTTCCTCCTATTGTCGACATCTTCTAGTGTGACTGCTTGGCATCGTTTACGAAAAGGAAGGCCAGAACACATGACGGTTATCTCCACTTTGAGGAAGGTGAGCCCGTCAGCCTTGATGCTGGCGGTTGTAGCCATGGCTCATGGCCAGGCCCTGACGGGAGCCAAGTTGGTCGAAGCGCTTCAGCAGGGCGGATATGTCATGGTGATGCGTCACGCGTCCTCTCCACAGGCAGCACCAACGAAAGAGGCCGCCAATCCGGACAACTCAGGGGACGAGCGACAGTTGGATGAACGGGGAATTACGACAGCGACCGAAATGGGGAAAGCGATACGAGCACTCAAGATACCCATCGGTGAGGTCTTGTCCAGCCCGACCTATAGGGTCTTGGAAACAACCAAGTTTGCGAATCTGGGTGAAGCGCGCGTGATTCCTGAACTCGGAGAGAACGGCAAGAGCATGCAGGTTAGTTCAACCACTCAGGCGGAGTGGCTGCGTCATCGAGTTACGGAGTTTCGCAAGGGGACAAATACGCTACTGGTCACGCACAATCCAAACCTCATCGCGTCGTTTCCTGCGGATGCAGTGGGCGTGGCCGATGGCGAAGCTCTCGTGTTTTGGTCTGATGGGAAAGGCGGTGCAATTCTGGTAGCTCGGATAAAGATCGAAGATTGGCCGAAGCTGCACCCGTGATGTCTTAGTTATGGATCACGATGCTTACGTGGTCGACGTTATCGAAAGCTGCTGCACTTTGCTCGAAGATTGCATCGCTGAACTGCCATTTCGGAGAGAGGCCAGTTGCCAGATCTGCTTCGCAAACTCACGACGGTACTTCTCGTAGCCATCACGGTCGCGATCCGTCGCGACGTAGCACTGATACCACCACTGCAGTTCTTCTTTCGGCGGCAACGGTTCCAACCCCGCCTTCTGGTTGCCGATAACGTATCCGCTGACAGAGACGAGCCCTTTCAACTATCAGGCCACAACGCAGTCAGAATATCCACGGCAACGGGCGAGTTGCTTCCGATCCTCTCGATCTCACGCTCCTGCAAGACACGAAGCAGAGCAACCTGCGTCTCCATCGGCAGGTCCCCGACCTTGTCAAGGAACAGAGTTCCACCATTGGCAGCCTCAAACTTGCCCTGCCGCCTTTGCGTGGCGCCGGTGAAGGCGCCCTTCTCGTGTCCTAACAGCTCCGAAGCAATTAGCGATTGCGGGATGATCGCACACTCTACACGGATGAAGGCTCGGGTCTCTGCGGTTAGCTGATGATGCAGAGCACGTGCGACGAGTTCCTTGCCTGTACCGTTTTCGCCAAGGATCAGGACCATTGAGTCCGAGGTCGCGACCTTGCTAAGCTGTCTGAGAAGACCGACCATCGGAAGAAGAAATCGAACTGCCTCTTCGGCGTTGCCATCTGCGACACCGACGACGCTGCCCTCTTCCTCGCCTCAACCGCCGCAACCGCAGCCACGCCGAGACCATGAACTTCGGCCTACGGGCTGTCGATCTCCGTCTAGCTGCTTCCTAGAAGGTTGATGGTGAACGCAATGACTCCTAGATTGAACACGAACGCTCCTATGCAGTGAAACATGGTCGTTCGTCGAATGATCCTGGACGTGATATTGACATCTGAGGTTTGAAAGGTCATCGCTAAGCAAGAGGAGAAATAAGCAAAGTCCCAGTAGTCCGGTTCCTCTGTCTCCGGGAACTTGACTCCACCAACATCCTCCCCCACCTTATCGCGACTGTAGAAGAGATGAGCGTAGTGCAAGGCGTATATGAGAGTGCTGAACGCCCAGCATAGACAGAGAGTGAGGACAACCAGAATGAGGTCAAGGAGATGTGGCCTGCTTCTCTGGGACAATTCGGTTCCCACCGAAATCAGGATCACGCCCGTCACGGCCGCCGTGATGAGGAGCAAACTTCCCCGATTCGCATCGTTTCGTTCCGCCGCTTGTCTCATTTGTGAGGGCGCATGATTAAACAAAGGGACACATGCGACCAGAAACACTGTGGCCCCTATATCAAACCCCGACATGATGCCATTCGTAAACCCAAACCATGGACACAAGATTCCGCAGGCCGTGAGCAAGGCGAAAGCGAAAAGCAGAAATCTCCAGGGTGCCACGATCTGACCGATACCACGCTTAGTAGTTGACATGTGCTGTCATCCTACTAAACCACTTAGTAGATGAATACCGCAGGATCGAGAGTGGCCTACAGAGTGCCGCTCCTCTGACGGGGAAGAGTGAGATGACGGCCGCTATGGTTCAGCGGAGTGCCTGTACGGTATATGTTTCCACCCCTTCCGGCGCCACGCCGGATCCACCGAGGAACAACGGGGCCTTGCCTGCGGGCAACGCGAATCCCATGAGGGTTTGCCCTTCCGAATAGAATTTTCCGCTGTCGAAGTCCCTCCATGTCCGGCTGGCAGATAAACATCACCCGTGGTTGCTGTCGCGTAGTCGTTACCGTAACGAGGCGTGGCTAACATAGCTTCGCCAATCATTCATTTATATCCGCGATCGGTGGCATTCTCAAGTCCATAAGCCTTCATGTGCTGCGGAAAGGCGATGGGGAGCGGCACCATCGTCCAAGGGTAGCCATCCTCCGCAAATCTCTTCGCATTGCTAAAGAGATAAGGCGCAAACCGCGCATGGAGCTTCGCAGAATCCAGCATGATCCTGGCGACCTTTGGCGAAAGGCTCCACGAAAGCTCGCCCAGACCCATCGAACTGT
>JBDTDX010000129.1:0-3128 GCA_039922815.1 Granulicella sp. | reverse complement strand
CGGATGCATCTCATGCTCGAGGACACCCTGAATCGAAGCCATGAAGCGCAGTGCATCGCGCTGCCGCGCATCTTTCGGGGGAGGCTGTCTCGATCGAACCATTACTCCAGTATGCACTGAACCCGTTCGTTCCCTGCAACTTACCCCTCAAAAACTCTAGCTCCGCCACCGCAAAACCACCGGCCCCGGCAACGGATGTTCCCCCACACCCTTCAAGCGCCGCTGCTTCAGCGCGAAATACCACTTCGCCGGCTTATCCGCATCGTCAATCAGCATCAGCGAAGGGTTCGACCGCAAACCCTGTGCCTGCTCGATCATCGTCACCTGATCCTGCCGCACAAAACGCGCTCCAAAATATGTAGCAATCGAAGTTACAAATGGGATCGCATAAAAAACATTCCATGCAGCCACCACATCAATCCTGCAGGTTGAAGCCGTCACCGGCGTCACCGTCGTCAGGCTCGAGAACCACTTATCGCCGCATCGAATCGTCTCGTAACGGCGATTGGGCAGCACAAAATCAATCGTCGTCGTGATCGGCTCCCCATAAACCCCGAGCAATTTGTACGGCGCGCTGTTACCCGAAGGCGCATGGGCCGACATCCGAAACCCGGCGTTTCTGCCCTCGTTTTCTTCATCGTTCAATGGCTCGAAATGCTTTTCCTTCTCGTGAATGCTCGCCTTCGATCGCCACCACCACGCCTGGTGCACGAACGGTCCATGCGCAGGATCCATCAATCCAATAATGCCGTGATCCACGTTGCAGGGCAGATCAGCCACCAGATGTGCGCCACGATATTTCTTCGAAAACTTCTCCAGCTCCGGCACCGGCGGCAACTCACTCTTCACTCGCCCCGCGCCGATAGCTGGCACATAGATCCACGCATATCCATCGCGCTCTTCGCAGGGAAACGCCGCTGCATAGATCTTCGTTACATCAAGCGACTCATTCTGAATCTGCGTCAGCGAAGGCACTTCGACACACTGTCCGCCGCACGGCTCGAACCGCCAGCCGTGATACTTGCACTGCACTGTCTCTCCATCGAACCAGCCGGCCGAGAGCGGAATTCCGCGATGCGGGCAGAGATCGCGCATCGCAAAAATCCTGCCATCCGACTTGCGCCCGAGCAGCACCGGTATCCCCAGCAGCGTCGTCGTGGTCATCTTGCCCGCGCGCAAAACATCAGCCCGCAACGCGGGATACCAGTCGCCGAAGATCAACTCCGTCGGCGGCCCGGAGACCTCCGCCAATCTCATGCGCTCGTCCAAACGAAACCTCCGCTGCATCGACTATAGAAGACAGCCGCTTCCAGATTCCCGATAGACTGGGCACATCGCCATGATGCCATCCGAGGCCAGCCCCACGCCGAGTTCCAGCCCCGTCCGCAACCGTCTCATCCTTCTGGCCTGCTGGTTTGCGTTCTACGCCAGCTTCACCCTCTTTGTGCCGCCACTGCTCGACGACGCCGACAGCGTTCACGCCGAGGTCGCGCGCGAGATGATCCTGCGCCACGACTGGGTCACCCTCTACGCCAATGGCATCCGCTACCTCGAAAAAGCGCCGCTCCTTTACTGGTCGATGGCGGCCAGCTTCAAACTCTTCGGCGTCAGCACCGCCGCCGCGCGTCTGCCGCTTTCGCTCACGGTTTTAGCACTTGCGCTCGTGGCCGAAGCCTTTGCCCGACGCGCCTTTCACAGCGCCCGCGCCGGCCTCTACGCAGGCCTGATTCTGCTGTCGAGCTTCGGCATCTTCATCTTCTCCCGTATCCTCATCCCGGATGTGGCGGTCTGCCTTTGGCTGACTTTGGCGATCTTCTGCTTCTGGAAGACCGAGCAGGCAGAGGTTCCCAGCCGTCTTGCCTGTTACGGATTCGCGGCTTGCTGCGCCCTGAACGTGTTGACCAAGGGCCTGATCGGCATCGTCTTTCCGGTCGCCATTGTCGTCTGCTACCTGCTGTTGACCAGGAATGTTCCACGTGGAACATTCCGTGAAACATGGTCGCGGCTCCGTCAGCTTCACCCGCTTGAGAATCTAGCCATCTTTTTTGCGATCGCCGTGCCGTGGCACGTTTTGATTGCGCTGGCCAATCCGACGCAAGGCAATCCGGGGCATCTGGCCTTTGCCAACGGTCACTGGACGGTACCGTTGCCCACCGACGGGAACGTTCATGGGTGGGCTTGGTTTTATTTTGTGAATGAGCAGGTGCTGCGCTATCTGAATTTGCGGGTGCCGCGCGACTACGATACGGTGCCGCTGCTGTTGTTTTGGGGGTTATTACTGGTCTGGTTAATGCCCTGGAGCGTCTACCTGTTCCATAGCCTCTCGCGTATTCGCCTGCGGCGGGTGCTGGATGACCGGGAACGTAGCCTGCTTCTGCTGGGCGTGTGGGCGGCGGTTCCCATGCTGTTTTTCAGCTTCTCCACGCGGCAGGAGTACTACGTTTTGCCCTCAATCCCAGCGTTTGCACTGCTGATTGCGGCGTGGCTGAACGAGGATGCAACGGTCGTGGTCGTCTTGAAACAGACGGAGGGTAAACGCGAAGGCCCTGGCCTCTCTCGTGCAACTCTTGAACATCTCAAAGCGACCGAAACTCCTCTGGAGTCAACGCGTGGGCCTTTCAATCTCCGCGTAGAAGGGAGTTCGACCGGAGCAGCATGGGTTCTTTTTGTCCTGGCTACAATTGCTTCTGGTGCGGCGTTGTTCTTTGCATTTGCAGGTACCAAGCCTGCGGCCGACATGGATCTGGCGAGCCTGCTCCAGCAGAATCCCGGCGACTATGCGCTCTCCTTCGGCCACTTTCTCGATTTGAACCGCGCGGCGATGGGGATGTTCCGCGTTCCGCTGCTGCTGACGGCGGTCGCCCTCTTCGTCAGTACGTTGGCAAACCTGATGCTGCGCAGACGAGGCAAGGCGCACGCCGCGAATCTTGTGCTCGCTGCCGGGAGCTTTGGGTTTTTGCTGGCCGCACACCTGGGGCTACAGATTTTTTCGCCCGTGCTAACCTCGCGGCAGTTGGCGGCAGCGATTGCGCCGCAGTTGCAGCCACAGGATCTGGTCGTCATCCACGGGGAGTATGAGGCGGCCAGCACGCTGGGTTTCTATCTCCACCGAAACAACATTCATATTC
>JBDTDX010000128.1:0-6528 GCA_039922815.1 Granulicella sp. | reverse complement strand
GCCAAACCCCGAGGAGTTGGCGACCCTCAATGCAGCCTTGCGGGCGATGCTCGCGAAGAGCGACCCATCGCTCGTGCCCATCCTCGATAAGTATCCGGCCTACGAGCCTATGTCTGCTGCATCTGCGGCGTGGCCTTTTGGACCCTACCGTCCTCCTACCCCGACCGCGCCGCCGGGAGTGAACGGTACCTCCACCGATCCCGCTCCCACGCAGCAACTGATCGCTGCCGGTTGGGGCTACGCGCTCATCAATCCCACGAGCATTCAGGCAGACAACGGTGCCGGAGTCACGCGCGGCATCATCGGGCTGGTCAACAAAGGGCAACCTCGCCATCCCGACGACTGGGGCGCTCTCCGCGCGTGGGCCTGGGGAGCAAGCCGCGACCTGCAGACGGATCCAACTGTCGATGCGAAACACGTTGGCATCGAAGGCGTCTCCCGCTATGGCAAGGCCGCGCTCGTTACGGAGGCTTACGATCAGCGCTTCTCCATGGGGCTGATCGGCTCCTCCGGAGAAGGTGGTACAAAACCTAGCCTTCGTAATTGGGGCGAAGCGGTAGAAAACCTGACCGCAACCGGCGAATATCATTGGATGGCCGGCAACTTCATGAAATATGGTGCAAGCGATGCGACGTTTGGATCGAAGACCCCGGGCGACCTGCCTGTGGACTCACCAGAGCTGATTGCGTTGTGTGCTCCCCGACTCGTATTTGTCAGCTACGGTATCCCCGAAAACGGAGACGCGAAATGGCTTGATCACCAGGGCAGTTACATGGCTACAGTGGCCGCGCAGCCTGTGTTTCAACTACTTGGCGCAAAAACCCTCGGGGTTTCCAGTAACTATCATGTGGAGAAGATGCCGCCGGTGAACACTGGTTTGCTTGACGGTCAGCTTGCCTGGCGACAGCACGATGGCGGACACACCGACGCGCCGAACTTCAAATACTTCATAGGCTGGGCAGATAAATTTATGGGGCGAGCGCAGCCACCTGAATAAAAGTCGCCCGCTGAATGAGCATCTATCCATGCGAACCCTGAAATCCCTGTTACCGATTTTTGCCTTTGCTGTCTCCGCAAGCATGATGAGTGCGGCCCAGCAGATGTGGGTTGGCACCTGGGCCGCGTCGCAGCAAATTCCTGAGCAGCCGAACGCGCTGCCTTCGGCTGACCTGAGAGACGTTACCCTTCGCGAGACAGTGCATGTATCGTGCGCTGGTTCGATGATCCGTGTGCACTTGTCGAATGCGTTTGGTACTTTGCCTCTTCATCTCACGTCGGTTCACATTGCAAGGCCGACATCGTCCGGCTCAAGCGCTATCGTTTCTGCTTCCGATCGCAAGCTGCTCTTCAACGGAAGCCCGGAGATCATCATCCCGCCTGGTGCGGACTACATCTCAGACCCGATCGCCTATCCGCTTGCTGCGCTTTCAGAGCTTACGATCTCTATCCATGTTGAGGGAGAGCCGGGTCAACAAACGGGACATCCCGGTTCAAGGCAGACAACTTTTTACGCTCCGGGTGACCTAACGGCAGCAACGGACATGTCCTCGACACGCAAGACCGAACATTGGTATATGCTCTCCGGCGTCGATGTGCAAACCTCTTCGAGCGCTTACTCTATCGTCGTTCTGGGAGACTCCATCACCGATGGTCACGCGACGACTACGAATGGCAATGATCGCTGGACCGACGTGCTTGCGCAGCGCCTGCAAGCAAGCGCGGGCAAACGCAATACAGGTGTCCTTAACCAGGGAATCGGGGGCAATCATCTCCTGACGGATGGGCTTGGACCCAATGCACTCGCGCGCTTCGACCGTGATGTGCTGGCGCAGACGGGTGTGCGTTATCTCATCGTGCTCGAAGGCATCAACGACCTCGGCGGGCTGACGCGCAGCGGAGAGCAAGCCCAGAAAGCTCATGACGAACTTGTGCACCGCATGGTGGGTGCCTATCAACAAATGATTGATCGAGCCCACGCACACGGGATCAAGGTCTATGGCGCCACGGTGATGCCGGACGGCGGCTCTGGCTACTACCATCCAGACGCTGCAAGCGAAGAGGATCGGCAGCAGATAAATGCCTGGATTCGGGAACCAGGCCATTTCGATGCGGTCATCGATTTCGACAAGGTCATGGCCGATCCCGCGAATCCCCGTCAGCTTCTACCGACGTATGACTCCGGGGATCATCTTCATCCCGGACCTTTCGGATACCGGGCAATGGGTCAAGCTGTCGCGCTCACATTGTTCCAATAAATTTTTACAGACAGACCGATCAACGTACTCCGGCTAGAAGCATTTTCAGCATCTATAGGAAGTTTAAATTGATGAGATTGATGGTGAGAGCGCTGGGGCTCGAACCCAGGACCAACGCCTTAAAAGGGCGATGCTCTACCAACTGAGCTACGCTCTCTAACCACTCAATGAGGGTAACACGTCAGGGCAGGCGGCACACCTTGACGAGGTCATTGCGATAAGGGCAATCGAAGGTTGTTTGGGCCTGTAGCTGGAGGATGATCCAGTCGACGCCTGCGGGCTTGAGAGCTTTGAGGCGTTCTGTGTCCGATTCGAGACTAAGACGGTTCTGAAGGCGCTGGCCCTCGGCCCATGCGTAGGTGAGTGCGGGTGTGATGGAGGCCTCGCCACCGTCTTTCGAGTAGTCGGCGAGGGCGCTGCGCTCGGCGAGGGCACGGAAGTTCTGGGCATCTTCTCCGGGAAGCGAAATGTAATGGGGATCGAGGGCGAAAAGGGCATCGACCGGAGTGTTGCGACTGATCCAGAGAAAGGCCTTCTCCCATCGGTTTTGCGGGTTAACATCTGGCCACTCTATATGTGCCGATGACGGATACGTACTCTGTTGGACCAAGAAAAAGATGCTGCCAAAGAAGATGAGTGCGGCGATCCACCGCCAGGGCTTGCGGCGGAGAAGATGCTCCCCAAGCGCGGCACCGAGGACGAGGATCATCAGAAGATAGATGGTTTGAAAGGAGCGAAGAGGCTGCAGGCGGGCGACAAGATGAGAAGCGTACGACTCGTGCGCGAAGGCGAGGGCGATGAGAACAGCAGTCGTTCCAGTGACGACGGCCATCGCGGTGAGGGCTTGCCGGGATTGATGCACCGGTGAATTGAGGTCGCGGCGTCGAGAGACGACCAGGGTCGCGATGATGAGGATAAGGAGCGGCGCGATGATGCCGATCAGTTCGTACCACTGCCACTGCGAGAGAAACCAGTAGTAGCGAGTGATCGCGATGCGGACGTAGCCAGCACTGTCCGGAGGCGCAGTGGCCTGCACAAGAGCGGCGACAGCGAAGGCAGAGGTGCAGAGGCCAACTATTCCCCAGCGTCTGACACTCGGCGAGGGCGACAGAATCGTGAGCAGGAGCAGGACGTTGCCAAGGCCATAGGCAGCCATGAGCGGGTGCGCAGCTGCGGCGACCAGAAGCATGATGGCGCAGAGTATAAGGGAGCGGACGCATCTGCCAGGGATGCGGAGGTCGAGGGTTGCGGCGAGTGCGAACAGGGTGCAGGGCAGGGAGACGCTGCGCGCGGTGACGTAGGGGTCCATCAGCATCAGCGAGGTGCCGGCGATGGGTACGGTGAGCCACGCAGCGACTAGCAGGACAGCGCCGGCGTGGGCGACACGGCTGCTGTAGCAGCGCTCGGAGAGCAGCCAGATTCCATAGAGGGTTGTCCAGATGCTGATGAGGTAGATGGCGAAGAGGACAGTCGCAAGGCTGAGATGGGTGAAGCGCACCGTAGCGGCGACGGCGGGGGCGAAGAGTGAGAAGCGCAGATGGGCTTCCACGAAAGGGAGGCTGTGCGGATAGAGTGCGGGGTTGAGCAGGAACTTGATGCCAGTGGCGTAGAGGCCTCCATCTTCGGCATAAGGGTGGTAGCCGTGAATCGCGAGCGCGCAGGCGGTCAGTAGCGTGATGACAGCGAAAGGAAGGCTGCGTTCGCATAGCGTGCCTGGCAGCCGGGATGATTTGATGTGTTGGATGATCGCAGTCGTGCGCAACGAGGTGCTCCCAAAAACTTTCGGCGAAGGCGGTGATGAGGCTAGACGATGAAGCGGCGCAACTTGTTCGTGCTTTGATGATTTCATGATTGTGTCATTTGCCGCAGGCAGCGTTTACGGACAGCGCACGGCATCGACGGTACAATCGAATATGTCTATGCCCTTCTCAAATTCTTTCGATTTGACGCCGTTACCGGCGGCCCGCTGGAGATGCGCATGACCAATGCTTCCCCCAAATCGCAGCGCAAGCTGCTGAAGGCGCTGCCGGGGCTGCTGATTAGCGCGTTCTTTCTCTGGTACACATTTCGGAGCATCCACCTGTCGGAGTTTCGCGAGGTTCGGCTGGTGCATCCGGCGTGGATTGTGGGGATGGTGGGCTTTACGATCGCCGGGTACACACTGCGCTGCGTGCGTTGGGCACGGATGATGCTGCCGACGGGCGCGGGCTTTGGGTCATGCGCACGGGTGTTGATGACGTCGCTCGCTGCCAACAACATTTTGCCGCTGCGCATTGGGGACATCATGCGCGTGTTCACGTATGCAGGCGATTTGAATGCTTCACCCTCATTCATCCTCAGCACGGTCATTCTTGAGAAGTTACTGGATGTGTTTACGGTGGTGTTGCTGTTTGTGGCGACGATGGGCAGTCTGCCAGTTCCTCCGATCCACATGTTTGGGCACGATCTGACGGTGCATACGATTGCGATCTTCTCGCTGGGTGTGTCGGCGTGTGGGCTGCTGGTGCTGCTGCTGGGGGCGCGGGCTCTGCAACCGAAGCTGCCGGGGATCTTTCGACGACTGCCCTCGAATGGGCTGGTAAAGAAGCTCGAGCACTGGGCGGAACTGGCGCTGACAGCGACGGCGCGAATCGGTGTGGCGGGATCGTTGCTGCTGCTGGTGCAGTCGGCGGTGATCTGGACGTGCGAGGGTATGATCTTCGTGTCGGCGCTGCGGCTGATTGGCGCGCCGGTGGATCGCGTCGGGCCGTGGCTGGCGGTGTCGTTTGCGAACCTGTCGTACATGATTCCCAGCTCGCCCGGAGCAATTGGACCATTTGAGCTTGCGGTAAAGGTGTCGCTCGCGAATCATGGCATGGCTTCCTCGCAGGCAGCTCTGTTTGGTCTGCTGGTGCATGTGTGGATGCTGGTAACGATCACGGGTGCCGGCGGCGTCATCTTCCTGCTACACCGCTTCAAGACCCAGGACCATAAGCCGCTGCTGGCAGACATTGAGACGCTGCCGGCGGAGCTGCCGTAATCGCTTTGTCTCACCAGGAAAGAGTCCTCATGTATCGGATTGTTCAGCAGAATCTATTGACTCGTATTCAGGCCATTCTCCTTGCGAAGTATGACGTGACGCTGGCACAGCTTGCGGTCGAGCAGCCGCCAACGATTGCGCTGGGTGAGTTAGCTTTGCCAGTGGCCTTCGAGCTTGCGAAGCGGCTGCGTAAGGCTCCTCGAGCGATTGCAGCGGAGTTGGCTGAGGAGTTGAAGGCCGCAATACCTGAGGGCGTTTCGAGTGTCGAGGTTGCTGGCGCGGGATATCTGAACATTCGTCTGGATCGTGCGGCTGCGGTGCGACAGATTGCAGCGGACCGTCACGCGGATGTCGGTGGGCCGGGGTTTCGGCTGATCGAGCATACGAGTATCAATCCGAACAAGGCCGCGCACATCGGTCATCTGCGGAATGCGATCCTGGGCGATACCTTTCAGCGACTGCTGAGGCCGGATGACTACAAGCGCGGCTGGGAGGTTGGCGTCCAGAACTACATCGACAACACCGGTGTGCAGGTTGCGGATGTGGTGGTCGGGTTGGTGCATCTGGAAGGCAAGACGCTGACAAGCACGCGGGAGCTGCTGGCGGAACTGACTGGGACGAACCAGCGGATTGATTATTACTGCTGGGATTTGTATGCGCGGGTTTCGCAGTGGTACACAGCGGACGCGGAGCAGACGGCTGCGCGGAAGCAGATACGACTGGATACACTCCATGCGCTTGAAGAGGGCGGGAACGATACGGCAGCGATTGCGGAATTGATCTCGACGGCGGTGTTGCGACGGCATTTGGAGACGATGGAACGGCTGGGAATTGAGTATGACTTTCTGCCGCGTGAGAGCGAGATTCTGACACTGCACTTCTGGGATGCGGCGCGCGCGCTAATGATCGAGAAGGGCGTGCTCTATCTCGAGACTTTGGGTAAGAACGCAGGCTGCTGGGTGATGCGACGCGCAGGAACGGCGCAGGAGATTGCGACGGCGGACTCGAGCCTGCCGGATGAAGATGCGAAGGTTATCGTGCGATCGAACGGAACGGTCACGTATGTCGGTAAAGATATTGCTTACCACCTTTGGAAGTTCGGATTGCTGCCGGGCAAGGACTTTGGGTACAAGCCGTTCTACGCGTACGAGCGCGAGGATGAGGCGAAGCGGACCTGCTGGATCTCGACGACCGATATGAGCAACAAAGAGCATCCGGTATTTGGGAAGGCGGATGCGATTTACAACGTGATCG
>JBDTDX010000127.1:0-9310 GCA_039922815.1 Granulicella sp. | reverse complement strand
CGAAGCCCGATGCCACCCTCGTCGCCAACACGCGCGGCTATCTTAATAGCTTCCAGGGTATCGATCACGTCTACCTGAGCATGAAGGCCGCAGCCGACCGCAAGTTCCCGGCTATCGAGTTCAAGAAGCTGTATCCCAACTCGGTCCGCTTCGTCGCTGCGCCCACCATCGTTGACGGAGCCTTTAGCAAAGATGGATTCACCTTCATGCAGAACGCCATCCAGCATCCGGATCAGTACCTTTCTGGCGAAGAATGGGTGACCGGCCCGACCACCGGAACCATCGACCGAGCCACCCTCGCCTCCCAGCTTCCGCCACGTTATCAGGAGGACTTCCTCACCGCGTGGCGCAACTTCCTGAAGACGGCCCGCGTGCTTCCCTTCGGCGATATGAATGATGCCGCAACGCGTCTGCATGAGCTTGACGGACCTGCCTCGCCGCTGCTTCAGATCTTCAGCGTCGTCTCCAGCAATACGGCTGTGAACCTGCCCGCGTTCAGCCAGCCCTTTCAGGCTCCGCAATCCGTTGTGGCTCCGGGCAAGGGCCCGGGGCTGCCGCCACCCATCAATACCGGATACACCGAAAAGCTGGCTGCGATTGAGCAGTCCATCCATCAGATGCTCTCCAGTCCCGCCACTGCCAACGATCCCACACAGGTCAATGCTGCGGTCTCGGTTGCCTACAGCACGGTCAGCGGGATGCGCGGTGGCTTCCAGCCGCCCGACCCTGCGGGCATCGCTGATGCCAACTCCGAACGCCTGCTGCGCGAACCCATCAAATCCGCCGAAGATCTCGCCGGAAAAGCTCCCACCAAAGCCGCCAACGGCGCTGGAGCTGATTTCTGCAAGGTAGCTTCTGGCGTGCTGGGCAAGTTCCCGTTCAATCCTGATTCGAAGGTGGATGTCTCCCCCGAAGATGCTGCTGCCTTCTTCAGCCCTGCCGGTCCTATCGCCCAGTTCACCAGCGCACAGGCCAAGTTGATCGCCTTCAATGGCACGATCTACACGTCAGCCGGGCCGATTCCTGTCAACCCAGCTCTGCTTGCCTTCCTGAATGCGACTCACATGGCCGCGACCATCCTCTATCCGAACGGGGCGCAACAGCCCTCGTTGAGCTTCACCATTGCACAGGAGAAGCCGGATAATCTCGCCCCGGCGAGCCTTGAGATAGACGGTCAGGTGCTCTCGAATATCGGTGTGCCGAACCGGGTCAACTGGCAGTACAAGCCACAGGGTGCGGTCAAGCTTGCAGGCTCCGGTCAGACCAAGAACAACTTTGGCCCGTGGTCGATCTTCCACTTCGCCTATGCCGCCAAACATCCCGCTCCGAACAAGCTCGAGTACATCTTCCAGAACAATGGCATCACGGAAAAAGCGCAAAATGGGGCCGACATCATCTACCGCTTTGATATCGAAGATAACGGTGCCCGCCTGCTCAATCCGGACTTTATGAGACGTCAACTCCGCTGCGTCTCAACGGTGGCCAAATGAGCCATTCCCCTGTATTTCTTGCAGTTCTTTCTTCCTCAGCATTTTAGGAGATCCACGTGGCTATCAAAGTAGAGGTCGCCGCACTCAGCGACATGGGCTGTGTTCGAACGAACAACGAGGACTCCTTCGGCTACGACCCGGTCCACCAGGTTTATGTCGTGTGTGACGGCATGGGTGGCATGGCCTCAGGCGAGGTCGCCAGCCAGATGGCGGTCTCCGCTTTTCTCGAGGTCGTCGCAGCGAGCGACCGGGCGGTGCCTATCGAGATGACGCTTCATCAGGCCATTATTGCTGCCAACGATTCCGTCTTTCAGACCGGGATGCAACCGGAGCACAAGGGCATGGGGACCACACTCGTTGCCGCCTGCGTCGACGAGTCGAAGCTCATCATCGGCAATGTCGGCGACAGCCGTGCCTACATGGTGCAGAATGGCCAGTGCATGCAGTTGACGGTGGACCATTCTTACCTTAACGAACTCATACGTACCGGTGCCGTTGCGGTTGAGGATGCGGAGACAGTCGACCTAAAGGGCATGGAATCAGTCATTACCCGCGCTGTGGGAGTCACTTCGATGATTGAACCGGACTTTTTTGCGCTCGACCTGACTGGCGGAGATCTTGTTCTACTCGCCTCCGACGGGCTGACCCGCTATCTCGGTCCGGGTGAAATTGCGCAACTCGTTACGGAACAGGATCTGCAGCTCTCCTGCCAGAATCTGATCGACATTGCCAAAGAACGCGGCGGCTCCGACAATATCACCGTAATTTTGCTTCACGCCATCTCGGACTGAGCTGTGCTGTCGAGCTAAGATCATTTCCGTGAGTGACTTAGCGGCTGCGGCGATCCCAGGCGTGCCTGTCTCAGTCCGGTGTGGTACCTTTCACACCAAGTGCGCTATGGCCTTTTCCATGCTCAGCCGCCGGGAGTTTTGCGCTGCGTCTGCGGCTGCGCTTCTGCTGGCAAAACCGGTGTTTTCCGGGCAAATGAGCACACTTTACCGGTCTTCGCGGCCGGATGTTGCGGTGATCGATCATGACCGGATCCTGGCGGCTGCCGATCGTGCGCTGACCGGTAAAGTGGTGACGTTGCCGAGCCTTCCGGCGGTGAAATCGGCGGGAGGGCCGCAGGATTTTTACTCTGAGAGCGATGCTGTTCCAACTGCTTTTACGGCGCATCGCGATGCTGTGCTTGCTTTGAGCAGGGATGTGGCTGCATTGGGTGCGGCCTTCCAACTTACTCATAAAGAAGGATATGCGGCCCAGGCAAGGCTTGATTTGAACACCTGGTTTGTGGATTCTGCAACCCGGATGAACCCTTCGCTTGCCTTTGCGGGCATGGCGATGGATGCAAAGAAGGAGCTTCGTCCAAGCTTTGAAGGGGTGCTCGATACTGTTTTCTTTGCGGAGATTGCGCAGGCTATTCCCGTTCTTGCTTCGTCGGCGGTCTTTTCTGCTGGAGAGATTGCGGCGATCAAGGGGTGGTTTGCGGAGTATCTGACGTGGCTTGGCGAGTCGCGACTGGCGGGGCTGGCGCGAGACCAGAAGGACCACCACGGCAGCTCATGGCTTTTGCAATCAGCAGCTTACGCGCGGCTGACTGACAACGAGAAGCTTCTGAACGAGCTGCGCCATCGCTATAAAACGGTGACTTTGCGGGCGGAAATCGTGGCGGATGGGACGTTTCCGAAGGAGCTTGAGAGTGCGTGGCCCTATCGCAATTCCCTCTTTAATCTGGAGTTGCTGGCAGCGGCTTGCGAGCTGCTTTCGTCACGTTTTGAGAACCTGTGGGAGTACGAGTTGCAGGATGGGCCGGGTTTGCACATCGCGATGGCGCGTCATTTTCCGTACATGAAAGACCGAGGTTCCTGGCCGTATCGTGCTGATATTACTCATTTTACCGACCTTCCCGTACGCTATACGAGCCTGCTGCTGGCGGCACGAGCTTACAGCCGACCGGAGTATGCAGAGCTATGGCAGACGCTGAATCCCGATCCGGTGATTCCGGAGATTGTGCGGGCGTTTCCGATCAGCCAGCCTCTGCTCTGGGTGGGGCGCTTGCGGGCGTAGGGTTCCCCGAAGAGGGCTGGAGGGGCAAAACTGGTAAAAAGTGTAGTGACAAATTTGTAGTGCTGTAGCTACAAATTTGTAGTGCTGTAGTTACATTTTTGTAGTTATAGAACTACATTTCTGTAGCTACAACTCTCCGCCGCAAACCGGGTCTATAGAGTTGTTGGTGTTTACTGAACTGTTACGTTTCAGGTCGAGGAGCATCTAAACAGGAGAGGTTTTGATATGCCAATCTCGAAAGTGATTTTTACGTTTTGCCTGACGGCGCTCCTTGCGCCTCTCGCTCCGGCTTTTGGCCAGGGAGCGGACCCAGGCCGGCCCGGTACGGTGAATTATGTGGAGGGGCAAGCGTCGATTGAAGGCCGTCAACTTTCGCCGAAGTCGGTGGGCCATGAGGAGCTGCGGCCCGGCCAGTATCTTGCGACTGGCAATGGAAAGGCGGAGTTGCTGCTGACGCCGGGTGTGTTTTTGCGGCTGGACAGCAACACCACGGTCAAAATGATTTCGCCGGAGCTGACACGGACCGAGGTGGAGGTTTCGCAGGGTCGCGTAAGCCTGGAGGTGAACCAGATCTATAAGCAGAACAACCTCCTGATTAATATGGCGAACGAGCAGACCCACATTCTAAAGAACGGTCTGTACGAGTTTGACGCCACGAACCATACGGTTCGGACCTTCAATGGCGAGGCGGAGGTGTTTGCGAGCCTGACGCCGCAGCCGAATGAGAAACCGATCAAGGTGAAGGGTGGCAAGGAACTGGCACTGCTGGGCGAAGCGACGAAGCCGGTCAGCTTCAACAAGAACCAGTACAAGGAGAGCGATGCTCTCTATAACTGGAGTAGCCTGCGCTCGGCCTACCTGGGCGAGGGCAATATCGATCTGGCGTCTTCGTATGCGGGCTCGTCGGGATTTGCGCCGGGATGGTTCTGGAATCAGTCGGCTTACAGCTACACGTGGCTGCCGGGAGATGGGTTGTACTGGAGCCCGTTTGGGTATGGCTTCTATTCGCCCTACTACCTGTATGGCGGCGGGGTTGTGTATGGCGGCGGGCGTGGATGGCGCGGCGGGTACGGCGGGCGTCCGGGCTACGGCGGCTATCCGGGCCACGGCGGCTATCCCGTTCGTCCGGGTAACCCTGGCCGGGGCGGCGGGGCTGTCTCGCACGGCGGTAGCGGGCCTACAGCCAATAGCGGCGGCGCGAGATCGCACGGCGGCGGCATGTCGGCTGGCGGAGCTTCTCGTGGCGGCGGTGGCGGCGCGATGTCCCAGGGCGGAGGAATGTCCGGTGGCGGAGGCGGTGCGATGTCACACGGCGGCGGTGGCGGGGGTGCTTCGCGTGGTGGCGGCGGCGGAGGTCACCGATAACCGCCAGGGCAGGTTTGCTGTTGGTGTGGAGAGAGGAAACCGCAGATTTCCTCTCGCCACACCAACTGCTCCTTTGCTCTAAACCGTAAGAGAAACATGTTCTCTCCTGAAAAGTACGGGTTTCTGCGGTAAAGTGGAAGGGCATTCCCTGGGGCGGCAGGTAGCGCGCCGTTCCGGGGATGCATCTTTAAGGGGGAACATGACGCACTCTCAATATGAAGACAAGGACGGCAGCGTTCAAGGAAAGGTCTGGAAGGCACTCGATCAATTCCGGATGGAGCTACCGTCGTGGGGTTTTTCGAATACCGGAACACGGTTCGGCAAATTTTCTCAGCCGGGTGCGGCGACGAACATCGCAGAAAAATTTGCGGACGCGGCTGAGGTGCATCGGCTGACTGGGGTAGCTCCGACGATTGCGCTGCATGTGCTTTGGGACTTTCCTGACGGCGAAGCCAGCACCGCTGAGATTGCCGATTTGGAACGCCATCATGGCATTCGTTCGGGGTCGATCAATCCGAATCTTTTTCAGGATCAGGAGTACAAGTTCGGATCGCTTTGCAATCCTGATCCGGCGATTCGCGAAAAAGCTGTCGAGCACATGATTGCTTCGGTGCGGATTGCGAAGGCGCTGGGCTCGCGGGACGTGTCGCTCTGGCTGCCCGATGGATCGAACTATCCGGGCACGCAGAGCATGACTCGGCGCATCGGATGGCTGGAGGAGGGGCTGGCGCTCACGCATGCGGAGCTTGCTCCTATGCAGCGACTGCTGGTGGAGTACAAGCCGTTTGAGCCGGCTTTTTATCACACGGATATTGCGGACTGGGGCATGTCGTATGCGCTGGCCAAGGCGGCGGGGCCGCAGGCGGTGGTGCTGGTCGATACTGGCCATCACTATCAGGGCACGAATATCGAGCAGATTGTTGCGTGGCTGCTGCACCTGCGCGTTCTTGGCGGATTCCACTTCAACGATCGCAAGTATGCGGACGACGACCTGACGCTGGGCTCGATCGACCCGTACCAGATCTTCCGGATCTTTCATGAGATTCAGAGCTTTGAGGCGGCGGGTGGAGCGACGGATATCGCGTACATGATCGACCAGAGCCACAATTTGAAGGGCAAGATGGAGGCGATGGTGCAGACGGTTGCGGTGGCGCAGGAGCTGTACGCACGCGCTGCGATGGTGGACCAGGCGCAGCTTGCGGTGTTGCAGGATGAGTGCCGTCTGGTCGAGGCGGAGGAGCTGTTTCGCGGCTGCTTCTTTGCCGATCCGCGGCCGATGGTGCAGGCGTGGCGCGTGGCGCGTGGGCTGCCTGCCGATCCGCTGGTAGCGCTGCGCGCGGGCGGGTATGTGGAGCAGATTACGGCGCAGCGTTCGGCGAAGAATGCGGTGGTGCAGACTTCGTATGCGTAGAGAGTTGTTGTGAAAAACGAAAGGCCAACCGTGATGGTTGGCCTTTTGTATTTGCGGGCATTCCCTCAGGGGCTAAAGCCCCGTTCCCTTGGGGCGGTTTGCGGCGCGGCTAAAGCCACGCCCTTTCAAAACAATCTGAAAACCCGCCATTGACGGGGGTGACAGAAGTATTACGAAGCGAGGCAATCCAGAGTTGTATGCTTGGCCGTCGAAGTAAGAAGAGGAATTCATGCCTACACTGCAAAATCTTAGAAACGATAAGACCTTCCGGCAGCCGATTGTCTGGATCACCACGTTCTTTATTGTTGCCTTCCATGTTGGGGCGGTGGCGGCGCTATTTTTCTTTACGTGGAAGGCGTTCGCGGTGGGGATGTTCCTGTGGTGGATCGCCGGGGGCGTTGGCGTGGGGATGGGATATCACCGGCTGCTGACGCATCGCGGCTACAAAACGCCGAAGTGGATGGAATATTTTCTGACGGTGTGCGGGACTCTGGCGCTGGAGGGTGGACCGATCTTCTGGGTGGCCGTGCATCGGATGCATCATCAGAGCACGGATAAGGAAGGCGATCCGCACTCGCCGCAGGATGGCGGGCTGTGGGCGCATGTGGGGTGGCTGCTGACAGGGCAGACGATGCATAACGACTCGGCGGAGCTGTCGCCGTTTGTTCCGGATCTGCGCAAGGACAAGTTCCATGTGTGGATCAGCAAGTGGCATTGGGTGCCGATGGTGATTCTTGGCGCGATTTTGCTGGCTGTGGGGGGATGGCCATTCCTGCTGTGGGGGATCTTCTTCCGCACCGTGCTGGGGCTGCACTCGACGTGGCTGGTGAACTCGGCGACGCATATGTGGGGCTCGCGCCGGTTCGCGACGGGGGATACTTCGCGCAACAGCTTCTGGGTCGCGCTGCTGACGTTCGGCGAGGGATGGCACAACAATCATCATGCGCATCCGCAGTCCTCGCGGCATGGGCTGGCGTGGTATGAGTTCGATCCGAACTGGTATGGGATTTCGGCGCTGCGGTTTTTGGGGCTGGCGTGGGATGTGAAGGCGAGAAAGCTGCAGGCGGAGACGACGGTTTAGCTACGGCGTGCTTCGTGCATCGCCGTGCCACTCGCTCCTTTGACTAATATCAACCTTTGACCCACTGGCCATCGATAGAACGCCACATTTCTGGTGAAGGAGCCTGATCCCGTAATGCTGCGGGGAGTCTGTCATCGCTGACACCGTCGTAGCAATGCAGGGCACCGAAACGCAGGAGAGAGCGTGGAATCCCTACCGCGGTGAAACCCGGATGTGCTGTGGAGGGGAATGGGCCTCCGTGATTCATTGCAGGAGAGAGAGCTACCCCTGTAGGCATCTTGTTATTCATAAGACGACCTACACGAGCGCGCAAAGCGTCGGCTACCTCGCCATAGATAGCATCGTCGGTGCCGGTCTTACTCGCGTAGATACTTCCGGTGAGATTTCCTTCGAGCGATTCAAGGGTTGTGACTAACTCCTGCAAGTTTTTCGCAACTACCAGCAAAGTGGCGTTGCCAAAGGCTTCGCGTTGTAGCTTCTCGGCTTCTGCGAGGAATGCGTGCCCGGAGATGCGAAGGAGCGTGTTCTTATAACGCCATCCTTCTCCCTCGGCATAGTCTGCGCCTGTGGCGACGTTGGCTCCCGCGCTGACAAGCCATTGCACGCCCTCATGCAGATTTTGAAGTCCTGCCTCTGAAAGGAGAGGCGTGGAAGGACGCTTGGAAAGTGTCTCCGCTAACGCTGTAGCCAGCGACTCGGTTTCCTCACTTGCAACGGCAAGAATGAGATTGGGGCTGGTGCAAAACTGTCCGGAGGCTGCGAGGCAACTATCGGCTAACTCTGTCGCGAGAGCTTCCCAGTGTTCTGCTACTACACCAGGAAGTAGGACGACCGGGTTGAGGCTGGACATCTCGAGGTACATGACGTTGCCAGCGGTATCGGCCGCAGCTTTAAGTTTCATGCCGGCTGCGCGGCTTCCAGTGAAGCTGCTCGCACTGACGCGCGCATCGCTCACGAGTCGCAGACCATCTTCGTTGGCAACGTGATAGAGCATCTGCACGGTTGCTGGCGGAAGACCGCTGACACGAAGCGCCCGATCTGCGCATCTGGCAAGAAGTTTGCTCGTGCCCGGATGGAGTGGATGAGCCTTGGCGATGACGGGACAACCCGCGGCAATCGCGGCTGCAAAATCTCCACCGGCTACGCCATTGAAGGCGAATGGAAAATTATTGGGGCCGAAGACAACGACCGGGCCGAACGCAGCGAAGTGCGAACGGATATTGTTTTTGGTGTCGATCACCACCTGCTGCCATGAGCCTTCGCGCGCTGCGGCGGCGGCCTGGCGAAGCTGCGTGGTCGTGCGAGGAAGTTCTATCGCCTGGAGACGGGGCGTGATCGCAAGGCCGGTTTCTTCGTGAGCCATCGCGACAATTTGTGTCGCGTCGGCTTCGATTGCGCTTGCATACGCCTCTAGAAATGCGGCGATCTGCGGACCTTCTATTTTTCGAAGCGCGCGTGCCGCATCCACGGCGGCATCGAGCGCTGCATCGCAATCCGCCCACGTACTGACAGAATAGGCGTCCTGCAAAGGCTCGCCCGTAGCCGGGTTACTTGCAACAAAACTCGAGGAGGCATTTGCATCCCTCCATTGGCCCGCTATCCATACCTGTTCCAAAGTCATGACTCACTCCCTGCCGCATCGCTAAGGGATGCAGAGTTATTAGAATACGTCAGTGGGAGGGATTTCCAAGATGAGTTGCCGGAGCAAACCTCTTCGCAGGAAATCATTTCACCGGTTGCAGGCAACTCAGCTCGATGAGTCATTGTTCTTTCCTTTACCCTACAACTGTGAAGCGTTTGAGTGACTCTTCATTGATGGTGAGGCCAAGTCCCGGCGTATTTTCATCAAGGTCAATGTAGCCATTTTTCGGAACGGGCTCACCGTCGAAGATATAC
>JBDTDX010000126.1:0-2638 GCA_039922815.1 Granulicella sp. | reverse complement strand
TCGGTATCCTCCTGCGGACCCCAGCCAAATTGCCAGCCGCCGCCGCCGATCGCCCATGCGCCAAAACCAATGCGCGTTAGCTCCAAGTCCGAATTGCCAAGTTTCCGTGTCTCTAAAGTAGTCATCTCTTCCTCTCAGTTGCCGAGCCCGTCGGACTTCGGCTTGGTGATCCCAACCTTCGTAATCCCAGCCTTCGTAATTCCAGCTTTCGTAATCTTCTTAGCCGCTTTTTTCGTCGCAACCTTCTTGGCAATTTTTTGTGCGGGAGTCTTCACCATCGACGCCGTCAGTAAGTCACACCAGTTTACCTGCGGTTGAACCTTCTCCGATGCCTGCGCCTTCTTCACCGCCAACCTTGCCACACGATCCACAATCCACTCAAAGCTCTCCCGACCCACCGAGTGCAGATCCGCATCCGGTGCCGGATTCATAAAGTCGATGGCATACGGCACACCATCCTCCACCGCAAACTCCACCGTATTCAGGTCATAGCCCAGCGCGCGGCAAAGCGTCCGTGCATCCTTCTCGACCCGTTGCAACAGCTTCTTATCGTACTCCGGCGGGTCGAGCACATACCGTTCATGGTGTGGCCGCCGCGGGTCGTACGCCATGATCCGCACCTCCTCCTGCCCCACCACAAAACAGCGGAAGTATTCCGTAAAGTTCACCGCCGCCTGGAGCGTCATGCACAGGTCATGCGTTTGGTCATACGCCTCGAAAAACTCCTGCTCATCCTTCACATAGAACACATCGCGCCACCCACCCCCGTCATGCGGTTTCAGGAACGCCGGAAACCCGACATACGCGAAGATCTCGTCCCACTGTAGCGGATACTCAAGATTCCGAACCGAACGCTCCGTAATCTCTGCCGGCAACTCCTTATGCGGCAGCAGCACCGTCTTCGGCACCGCCACGCCAAGCTTCTTCGCCAGCGAGTAGTTGAAGAACTTATCGTCCGCCGACCACCAGAACGGATTATTGATCACCTGCGTTCCCGTCAGCACCGCGTTCTTCAGATATGCACGATAGAACGGAATATCATGCGAAACCCGATCGACAATCACCGCATAGCCCGACCCCTCGGCCTCGCGAACGCTCCCCACTTGCACAAACTCCGCCACCACGCCATCAATCTCCATCAGGTTGATCTTCTCGACCAACGCCCCCGGAAACGTGTTCTCCGTGCCGAACAAAACACCAATCTTCTTCAAAATCCCCTCGTCATCAACGGTATCAATAGAGCCAGCATTAGATAGAAGTCCTGAAACCGTCGCAATAGGTCCGAAACGCAACCACCGGCACGTCGCCATGACCGAAAACAAGCAGCTCCATCCCGCACTGGTCGCGGAGGAAGCCACTTTGTGCCACTCACGTACATGGCCTTCCCTTCTGCTACTCTGATCTCATCCTAGCCTAACGGAGGAGCCACTTTCGATTGACCCTCCCCGCAAAATCCCCCTCCGCCAGGCCTGCAATCGCAGCAGAAAGCTTGCGGCAGCCAGAGAACTTCCGCCGCATCTCCGGCGGCGACAACCCCATTGGCCGCCTCGAACTCTACTGCTTCCATTCCTCCGCCTTGCCCGACCCCGACCACCGCAACATACTTGTCTATCTGCCCGAGGCCTACGACAGGGAACCAAATCGCCGCTTCCCCGTCTTCTATCTCCACGACGGTCAGAACCTCTTCGACCCACACACCTCCTACGTCGCCGACCGCACCTGGCAGGCACACACCACCGCCGATCGCCTCACCGCCGCGCGCGAGATAGAACCCGTCATCCTGGTCGGCATCGCCAACGCTGGCTCCCGTCGTATTGCCGAATACACCCCCACCCGCGACCCCAGCGCAGGCGGAGGCGAAGGCCGATCCTACGGCAACCTCATCGTCAACGAGCTCAAGCCCTTCCTCGATCACACCTACCGCACCCGTCCCGCTGCCGACGACACCGCCCTCGGCGGTTCCTCCCTAGGCGGTCTCATCTCCCTCTACCTCGGCCTCGAATTCCCCGGCGTCTTCCGCAAGCTCGCCATCATGTCGCCCTCCCTCTGGTGGGATCAAAGCAGCATCCTCGGCTTCGTCCATCAGGCCCAGCCCAAACCGCCCCTCCGCATCTGGCTGGACATGGGCACCGCCGAAGGCACCCGCCAGCTCCACGACGCCGACCACCTCCATCAACTCCTCCTCCGCCTCGGCTGGCAGGATGGAGTAGACCTCAACTACATGCAGGCCCCCAACGCCGCCCACGACGAACAAGCCTGGGCCGCCCGCTTCGACCACGTCCTCCGCTTCCTCTTCCCGGTGCGCTAAAGAACCTCTGATTAAGCCTCGTTTTGAAGGGGCTGGACTTCAGCCCAACCGTTAGGATTGCCAATAACCTGGGCTTCAGCCCCTGAGGGAGTGGACCTCCCTCAAGCTCGGCTCCTCTAAAGAACCTCTGATTAAGCCTCGTTTTGAAAGGGCGTGGCTTTAGCCACGCCGCAAATCGCCTCAAGGGAACGGGGCTTTAGCTATGAAGTTTCAATAGGTTGTTGTCCATCTGACCAAGAACGAAGAAGCTGATTGTGTCGAGCAAGCAGTAACTTCGGAGGTCAGATGAACTATCACCATCATGCCCGTTTGACGGTGCATGGTCGAGAG
>JBDTDX010000125.1:0-8566 GCA_039922815.1 Granulicella sp. | reverse complement strand
CGCTCCAACCGTTCCTCCGCAACCACCGTTGGACTGAAGGCAACATCGCTCCAGAACACGTGGGTCGCCATCGCTATCGGTGCAACGCCGAAGCCGGTTGCGTAGTTGGTCTTGACGATGTGGTGCGGCGTGGCGCGCAGCGCGGAACTCAGCTCGGCATCCATCTGCGCGAGCAAACGGCCGCGATCCATGCCGCCATTACCGGCGTCGCCGTCGGTGGTGTAGCGGATCTCGCAGGTCATCGTCGCCAATGACAACGTGCTCTGCACATTGATTTGCAGCGCGGTCCAGCGCAGCCGGAAAACATTGGGAACGATATCGGCCGTGACCAGCTCATTCTCCTCGACCAGCACTCCTGGCCGGATGACCCCGCGTAGACCCATCGTTCGCGCCGGATTCAGCGCGGCGATGCGATCGCGCAGCATGAGATAAAACGTGTCCTTCGCAGAAATCATTTATCTGTAACCTTTCCAGTCACAATCAGGAGTTCAGGGAGAGAGGCGCGCGCAGAACCAGCCGGTAGACATAAGGGGCACCGAAGGCGAACGACGCCGTCGCGGCCTCGATCTCCATCAGCGTCTCGTCAACCAACACGCCGAAGGCGCGCGCAAAGAGCACGTTGGCCGATTGAAACGCCAGCGAGCCGACGACCGCCTCCACTGCTGTGGCCGAGACCAGAAGCTCCCACTGCGCGCCTTTGCCCGCAGCTACTGTTGCCAACGCCTTGCGATAGACGACCGGCGAAAGCTCGACATCCTGGAACAACGGCGTGGCCAGCCCCAGCTGCTCGGTTGCGTCGCCCGGAGTCGCCGGCGAGGGGGTGCGGAGCAATACGCTCCCTCCCCCGGCACTGCGTAAAAGCGCGTCGGCTGCGCGTGTGGCGACTGCCGTGGACGGCATCACATTGGCCATCGCGTCACCCGATCCTTTGCGCGCGATAAGGCCGCAACAGTAGTTGCACCTGCGCATCGATGAAGCCGCCGCTGAAGTACTCCATCTGCAATGTGTCCATCTTGTTCGACTTCACATTGGTCGAAGGCATCGACTGCGCGTTCTTCACGATCTGCGCGCAAGCCACCTTGACCGTCGGTGGAATCTCGACGAGGCCGGCCATGTACGTCACCTCAACCTCGTTGTAGTTGAGGCCCAGAAAATTTGCGATGAATGTGAGCTCTCCGGTTGCGTTGTTCACATCGACGTTATTCACGTCGAGAGAACTCCAGGTGCCAGGGATGCCGAACGCCATCGCAACCTGTTCGCGAAAGAGATCCATGCCTTCACCTCGCCGGGGTTTACCGTAGCGGACGCGCACGCCGATCAGCGTGATCGGTGCCGCATCGATGGTGTAGCTCAATCGCGCCGTCTGCGATCCTGCTGTCAGCCGCAGCCGCTCGACATACTGCGTCGCCAGCAGGCTCGTCCTCTTGCAGTACGCATCCATCAGCGACGACGCCATCGTGATCCAGTCGTCTGTCGTGTCCGCAGCCAATCCGTATTGCACATACTCGATCGGCAACAAATAACCCATCGCACCCGCCTCTCTCAGTTCGTCGTTTCCAAAAAGCAACAGGGATCGGCACAATTGGCCGATCCCCGCAAGAAAGACTTTTTGCTTATGTTTCTATCGATCCACGAGCACCTGGTAGTGGGCGTAGTTCGCGCCCTTGACCACGAGGCCGCCGAACTTGACGACGACATACTGGCTGGCGAGTGAGCCCGGAACGCCGAGCTGGAAGATGCGCGGGTTGGGGTCGCTGAGCCAGTGATACTCGATCAGGTCTTCGGTCACGATGTAGGCGGGTAGCACAGCCGAGCCTGAGCCGGGTGTGCCGGTGTAGCCGAGTGTCCACTCAGGGATGAGCGGAATGTCGCCGGCCTGGGTCGAGAGCATCTTCACGGTGAAACCGCTGGTGATCTCCTTCGAGCCTAGAACGATGTTGAACTCGCTCTTCATCTCGCGGTCGATCAGGTCGAGCAGCACCGGATTGGCATAGATGGCCGTCGGGCGAACTCCGTAGGAGCTGCTCGCAACCATCTGCGCGACGGCGGACTTGAGCCCATCGACGATGCTCGCGGTGGTCGGGATGGTGACGGTATTGCCGCCGGCAGCGATCTGCGCGCCTGCACCGAAGTACTGCGTTGTGGTCGGCGTGCTGAGGCTGGTGTCGGTGCCGTTCCAGAGGGCGACATCGTGCGTGCGCAGGACGCCGTCCACGGTGTCGGTCAGATCCTTTGCCTGGAGATAGGCGAACTGGCTCTGCTGCTGGCCAAGTTCAATATCGAACAGGTTGTAGTTGATCTGCGCGACGAGGGCCTTGAGCGGAACGCTCCGCTCGAGCCGCGTGGGGGTCACCAGCGGGGCCACGATATTGCGGGGGTCAACGAATCCGCCTGACGCCGACGGCGAAGGAATGGAGATCTCCTCGAAGAACCTCGATGGATGGCCGGTGGCCGGAACCTGCTTGATGCGCTGTCCGAAGACACCGCGGCGGCGGACGAGATCCGTGATCTCCGACTGGTAAAGCGGAACTTCAACTGCGCCAGGTCCAAGGTAGTCGGCCGCTGCGTGGATCTCAGTAAACTTCGCGTTCATTCTTTCTCCCTTTCAAAACAAAAGGGACGCAGCTTTGGCCGCGTCCCGCTCTTTGTTGTGGCTGTTTTCCGGCTTGCTGCCGTCAGCCTTTCGGTTGCTCGTAAGAAGCCGCTGCTAACCCAGCAGACCGGCGCGCATCAGCTGTGCCTTCACGGCGATGCGCTGCTCGATGCTGAGGCTGACGAGTGCGGCGTCAATCGCGCCCGCTTCCATCGAGCCGACCGAGTCGCTTGCGACACCCTGCTTCGCCAGCAGGTTTACCATGGCGACCGGCAGCGTCTTGCGGCCAGCATTTGTAACCGTAGCAGGAGCAGATGCACGCAACTCGGCGATCCTGCTCTCAGCTGCCGCAAGCTGGGCCTCTGCTGTGGCGAGCCGCTGTTCGAGCTCCGTCTCGTGGCGCGACTCTACGGTGGCCACCACGCGGCCGAGGGTTGCCTCGGCTTCGATTGCGAAGGCGTTCTCGCGTTCGGACAGACGCTCGGCGGCCTGCTGCAACAGCTCCGCGGCAGCGGCAAGGCGCTCGACGGTCACGCTCAATTCATTTGCCATTTCCAGATCCATGTTTTCTCCCCTTGCTTGTTAAGCCTTTGCCGGAGCGGTTGCGCCGGAGATGTTCTGCACATTCAGAATCGCCACCACTGCGGAGATCAGGTTCTGAAGATAAGTGGTGTTCGGCGTAATGCCGGCCTGGGTCAGCAGCGAGGTCACCGCAGGACCAGTCAGCAGCAGCACCTCGGCCAGCTTCTGCTCGCCCGTGCCATTCTGCGCGCCGGATGCGGCGTACTTCTGCTCAACCAGCATGACCGCATTCTGTAT
Source organism: Granulicella sp. (assembly GCA_039922815.1). GTDB lineage: Bacteria > Acidobacteriota > Terriglobia > Terriglobales > Acidobacteriaceae > Edaphobacter. The sequence continues at coordinate 5,154 of JBDTDX010000125.1, read as the reverse complement.
GAGCGTGGTGGCGTCGGCGACCGCGATCAGCTCTGGCGCTGCCGCTGGGAACAAGAGCGCTGCCAGCTTCTCGACCGGCACCGCGTACTCGACCGCCCACTTCAGGCCCTTTGAAAAACCCTGCCCAACCGCCTGCAATACCGCTGTAAATGTCATAGCTCTCCTTGGTTTTTGTCTGCATTTTCTGATCGACTGTGTCGATCAGGCTGGCACTCTGCACGTTGCGGGTCGTCGCACATCCATCAGCCGATGCGCTGGTTTTGCCGAAGCCTGCAATGGCACGGCGCGCTTGAGCCGGAAGCTGGTACTCCGGTAGGCGGCCTTGTCGCGCAGAAGAATCGCCGCGCCGGTAAAGGTCGCTCGCGTCAGCGTCCAGACCGGGGCGCGCATGTCGGCAACGTGTGCGTCGGCAAGCTCGTAGCTCATGCCCATCACGCCTTCCACCTCGACCTTCTGCTGCAATTCGGGATAGTCCCGCGCGAACAGGTAGCCAGCCACGGTCAACTGCTTGCCGTCGATGCGGGCCGACGTGATGATGCCGCACTTCTGCCGCGCATCGTGGCCGTCCCACCCGGCCTTGTAGTCGACGGCCATCCCGAGCAGGCTGGGCAATGCTGCCTGCGCTGCCGCGTGGGTCAGCACAACGCGATGTCCGCGCGAGCCGCTCGGCGCCTTATCGCTGGGAACGTCGACCAGCGTCAGCACCCCCTCGAAAGGGAGCCGGTTGGGGTGTCCCTCCACGACGGGAAACTCCACTGCCATCGCGCGCAGATCTACAACTCTTCGCTCGAGCGAACGGTCTCTTGAAGCATCCGAAGCACCGTGATGCCGAACGATCGCCGTACGCAGCCGCCGCTCCGCCAAACGTTCTGGCGACGCCGGTAACCCTGCGCTCCCGCTCCGCCGATGCAGTCCCTCCGCTAATCCCATGCCACCTCCTTGGTCGTCTGTAGCAAACAAAACGGGAGAGCGCCGTGTGGCACTCTCCCGCTGATTTTGCTTACATTTCAAGAATAGCAGTTTGGTAGAAACTAATGCCAAGAGTTATAAATAGTTTTAAGTCATTCAATATGAGCTACTTGAAGGCTAAAAGCCGTCTCCCTCCCCTTGACAGGCTTTCAACGGCTCAAGTAATTGAACCTTCAAAAAGATCGCCGTCAGTCTGTCGATTGCGCGGCAGTAGCGATACATGACGGTTTGTCGCGGGACCCTCAGCATGGTGGCAACCTCCTGATGGGTGTACTCCTGCACTGCGATCCGGGTGATGAGCGACTGGTCCATCCGCTCGAGTTGCGCCATGCACTTCTCCACATCATGCACGAAGATCACGAGATCGTCGAAGCTATGGACGCGATAGCTGGTCACCTTTCCACGGAACATCTCCTGGCCGATGAGCGAGGGAACGCGCCCGGCCTCCATGGAAAACCGCATGTATCGCCGCATCATGGCCTCGGTGTATTTGCGGTAGAAGGCAAGTTGCGGTTCCACTGCGGCGGTTGAGGGCGTTTTCGGTTTTGGCTCGGGTGCAGATGCTTTTTGCGGTGACTCGCAAGCCCAGATCTTCGGCAGAATTGCCCGTGCTGTGCTCATCGTGCACCTCCCAGGGCGACTGCTGCCGCACATCCTGAAACCCGGGCCAGCCGCCTCCTGCGGCCACCTGCGTGCTTCTCTCGTGGAGCTGGGAATTGCGCCAGTCGGCGCGCGCATCCCCGGCAATAGACACCCTCTCGTACTTCCCCACGGAGCCAGAGGGCTCCGCATCCTTCACATACTTTTAAATTAAGGCGCAAGTAGTTCATCTGTTTCCTCGTAGGACGTGGTTCTCCCTCGGCGAGCCTCCGGAATTTTTCAGCGGTCGAATGGGCTCGCTCGAGTTGCTATGAAGCGTTCTGCTGGACCGCGAGGCTTCTTGAAAGGCCCCTGTCGGTGCACAACATCAACGCGGTTGTCGTTGGTGCGAGCGGTGTCGTATGCGGGAGAAGTTTGTACCACACCCTATTTTTTTCCCTTGGGCGCGAACTGCGGCAATCGGGCGATTGCGTTTGTCCGCAAACGTCTCCATAGCTGAGCCGTTCCCAAAATGGAAAGTTTCACGGTTATAGCTTTGAACAATCCTGATGTCAACATGATTTTTTCGATGGTGCTTGTGTGATGAAAGCGACGAAACACGCTTGGTTTAGCAACCTTCCCTCTGTGCGATGTGAGATATTCGCTCGATGTTCGTATTGCTAAGTGTTATGGTTGCGGTCAGACTCTCCTCCTATGAACTTTCAATGCATCCATGAACTGCTCCGTCTCGAACTCCTCCGCCGTATCGAGCAGGGGGCTCTGACCGGTACCAAACTTGCCCAGCAAGCGGGGTTTCAACAGGCCCATATCTCTAATTTTCTGAACAAGAAACGTTCGCTCTCGCTCGAAGGGCTGGATCGTGTTCTTGCCGCGCAGAACCTGACGGTCGATCAACTTTTGCCGATCGACCTGAATGCAGGTGCGCTTGCGGGCAGCGATCCGATGGAGGTTGTGCCGGTGGTCTCCTCGTCGACCGCCATGGAGAGTGCCTTTGCCACGGCCTCGGCCATTATTGAGACCATCCATGTGTCCGCATCGCGCCTGCGGGACAATCGTCCCCGGCCGGTGGCCAAGCGGGCGCACTGGCAGCGGTTTCTCGCGATCCGGGCCGATGCACAGCAAGCCTCCGCGATGGAGCCGATGCTGGGGTCGGGCACGATTGCCGTGCTCGACCGCCATTACAACTCGCTTGCGCCGTACCGCTCGCACCAGCCGACGTTGTTTGCGGTGCGGTGCGGGGCCGCGCTGCTGCTGCGCTTTGTGGACTTCGACGAAGGCCGCCTGATTCTCAGGCCCTACTCGCGCGCCTTCCCAGTCCAACTGCTCGCCCTGGGGCCGGACGAAGCGCCAGCGGATTACCTCGTCGGTCGCGTCTGCATCCTGCTCTCGGAGCTTTGACTTGCCGAAGCGATGACCCCCGCAGGCACGGCGGAAGGTAAACGCGGCGCAGCAGGTAAACTTGAGACGTGCTCTCAAATCTTTACGCAAAGTGGATGTTCGCCTGGGAAACGGCGCTGACCACCCGTGACACGAATCGCATCGTGCGCCCCCTGGAATGGGGATTCGACTGGCTGCCGGGGTTTGCTGATCCTGAGGAGGCTGCCGATTACCGTGAAGGATTGCAGAGTATGCTCGCAGCGAGCGACGAGATCACCCGGCGTTCGGAGGAGTTCTACGGCTATGAAACGCCGACGGACTTCCGTCTGGAACAGCACTTTCCCATGCTCTACCCGACCAACGTGCGACCAGAGACGCTCGCTGAAGACGCCGAACTGAAGCGCCAGGCAGCGGTCGGCGATCTTGAACGCGCACCGTTCCTGCGCTTCACGTCGGCCCGCCGCAGTCAGTATCCGGAGAACGACGTGGTGAATGCGCGATGGTACCCGGCGCCGGAGCACAAGGACCCGCATCGCCCGAAGCAGGCCATCATCGTCATGCCGCAGTGGAACGCGGACGCCTTCAGCCACAACGCGCTTTGCACGATGTTCAACCGGTTCGGCGTGTCGGCGCTGCGCCTCTCGAAGCCGTATCACGATGTGCGCCGCCCGCTTGAACTGGAGCGGTCGGACTACGCCGTCAGCGCGAACATTGGGCGCACCATGGCCGCGTGCCAGCAGGCTGTTATCGACATTCGCAGCTGCATCGACTGGCTGGAGACGCAGGGCTACGAGCACTTCGGCGTGCTTGGCACCAGCCTCGGCTCCTGCTACGCCTTCATCGCGGCGGCGCACGATGCGCGGTTGCAGGTCTGCGCGTTCAATCACGCATCCACCTCCTTCGGCGATGTGGTGTGGACCGGCCAGAGCACGCGCCATGTGCGGGCAGCGTTCGAACAGGCTGGTCTGACCCACGAGGAGTTGCGCCATCTTTTCGCGGGCGTTAGCCCCAGCGCCTACATGGAAAAGTTCGCGGCAAATCCCAAGCAGGTCCTGGTGGTCCATGCCACCTACGACCTCACTTTTCTGCGCGAGTTCTCGCTTGAGGTGCTCTCCAGCTTCAAGCGCCTAGGCGTGGATTTTGTGTCGAAGGTGCTGCCCTGCGGCCACTACACCACCGGCGAAACGCCGTACAAGTACATGGACGGCTGGTTCCTCGGCTCTTTTGTCTACCAGGCCTTCAAACGGCTGCGAGAGCAAAAGGCTGCGGTTCTTCACGGCAGCACAAAAGCTGCCCTCTGAATGCTTTGCAGCTTGAATGACTCGATTTCTCTCTGCAAATCATCCATCTGCGGAGGGTAGAATTGATGTATGCCGATAGATTTGAACGCCCCCCTTGCCGTCGCGGACCCGGAGATAGCCGCGCAGATTGAGAACGAAATCGCTCGCCAGCACGAAGGGCTTGAGATGATTGCGTCAGAGAATTTTGTCAGCCGCGCCGTACTTGAGGCTGCGGGAACTGTCTTCACCAACAAGTATGCCGAGGGCTATCCCGGCAAGCGCTATTATGGCGGCTGCGAGTTCGCCGATGTGATCGAGAACCTGGCCCGCGACCGCGCCAAACAGCTCTTCGGCGCAGAGCATGCCAATGTGCAGCCGCACTCCGGCTCGCAGGCGAACGCCGCTGCTTATATGTCGATCCTCACGCCGGGCGATACGATCCTTGGCCTCGATCTCGCGCATGGCGGCCACCTGACCCATGGCCATAAGCTGAATTTTTCGGGCAAGCTCTACAAGGTCGTCGGCTACCAGGTCCGCAAGGATACGGAGACGATCGATTATGACGAGCTTGAGGCCACCGCCCTCCGCGAGAAGCCGAAGATGATTATTGGCGGCGGCAGCGCGTACCCGCGCATCTTCGACTTTGCTCGTATGCGCGACATCGCCGATAAGGTCGGTGCCTACCTGCTGATCGATATGGCGCACTTCGCCGGACTGGTGGCAGGCGGCGTTCATCCCTCGCCCGTGCCGCACGCTCATATCGTCACCACGACCACGCACAAGACGCTCCGCGGACCTCGCGGCGGCATGATTCTCTGCAAGCAGGAGCTTGCGGCCGGTGTAGACCGCAGCGTCTTTCCCGGCCAGCAGGGCGGTCCGCTCGTCCACATCGTTGCCGCCAAGGCCGCAGCTTTCCGTGAAGCTCTGC